>NZ_RWKS01000023.1:0-58087 GCF_003985085.1 Sphingomonas sp. TF3
GCCGTTGCGCACCAGCAAGCGCCGGAGCGCCCGCACAGCGCCTGACGGCATGAGGCTGGCAAATCAATCCGATAACGTCGCCGACGCTGTGCGAGCCGAACTCCTATCGACACCGTGGTGTGCGCGGGCTTGTCACGCTGTCGCAGCGATCCCGGCGAACTTCCGGACGCAGCGTGCTCATGGCGTTCGGCGGCAACTTGTGCCGAATCACACAAAATTAAAACCTGAATGACTCGGCTGGAGCCAAACCCTGTCAAGGGGCGGACCTCGATTTTCGTGTCAAATTGGCCCGCGCCCCCATCGCTTCGGATTTGCGATGCGCTCCGGGTTTACTGCCCGCCGGGTTTCCAGTTCTCGCGCTTGCAAGACTCGGGTGACACCGATGCCGAAGCCTTCATGCGATCCGTGGCGCAGGAAAGCGCCTGGTTTACATACGGCCCGATGCTGGGAGCACTCTTTGGCATCGGGCAGCGATTATCCCGCATTAGGTCCATCGCAATTTGGGCCTTTGCCAGCGAGTTCGCGTCTTCCATCTGCCGGAGTGTGGCCCGAGGGGCGCTGTCATCGCCGACCGATGAAGCGAAGTTCGCCGCAAGGTCCATCGAAGCACCATCATACTGGCGCATGAGCGTGGCACACGTTCCTGCCGGAGCTGCTGCCGGCGGTGCCACAGGCCTCGTCTGTGCCATAGCTGGCATCCCGGCTGGCACCATCGTCAGCGCGGCGATCATTGCAAAGTGTCGCATTATTCCCCCTATAACAAACCACTTGCGCAGGAGCCTAGCCGGCGCAGCGTCGCTGTCCAGACCTCTTGCATTCACGATGGCGAAGCCGACAAGCCCCTTTTAACGAAACGGCCCGCCTATCCCTTGAGAAGGCGGGCCGATCCTTTTTCACAATCCTTAGATCAGGCTTCAATGCCATAGAGCGATAACAACCCAGATAGCGCATCATGCGCCACTGCAACCCGGAGCTGCTTACCGACATCGTTCAAGATGCTGGCATCCTCTAGCAGTCCGCATGCGACTGGCATAAGCTGTTGCAAAGGACGAAGTGCATCGCCTTGCTTTGCTTCGTAGCTAAACCAGTCCTCAAGGATGTAATTGTCGTCGTCAGCGCAATTTTTGATAATCGCTATGCCCTCAACGACCATTTGTCCGATCGTGTCAGGGTCAACCTTCATATTCAACAACATGTTTGCTCCTGTTCATTCCGCTTCGTGGATCGAAGGGAGCCCCCCTATCTGCACATGTTTCGCCGGCTGTCGCTTGGATTATGTGTGGCGGAAATAAGGCAGCTAGCGCTAGAAATCGGCGGCGGGGCTCCTTCAAGGCTCAAGCGTCTCTCTGCCCCCGCCGGCGGGTCGCTACCGTTCGGTGCCGCAATGCGAGTTCGCGGGCTTCGTGCATAATGTGAAGGGGCGGCATTGCCGGCACCGGATCGCCGGGGCGGTAGTTCGGAAACCATTCGGCGAAGATCGCATCGCCTATCGCGTTCAGTGCAAGCATGTCCGCCGTCGTGATGCGCACGGCGCTTTCGGTGTCGCCCATGTCTTGTTTCTCCCCCGCCGGTGATTCGTGCGGTGGCAAGGGAGCTATGCCAGATCGTTTGTGTCGTTCTACGTTGCAGAAAACGTGTGCGAATTGACACAGGAGCCGGGAGCGATGCTGAACCGAAGCTCACCATTGCGGGTAGAGGTAAATCCGTGGACGCTGGATCACACCCTGACGGAGGTGATGCAGCTCCGGGGCGCTTACGTGGCTGCGATTGGGACGGTGGAAACCATCCTCACGGAATTGGCAATACGGGCGTCAAAGCATCAGGCCTATGCGGGAATACGGGGCCGCTTTCCGTCACGCCGCCCCGAGCGGTTAAAATACCTTGCGACTGTTTGCGATACCGTTGGCCCGCTCACCCCGCATCGTGGTTTGATCCTCGCAGTTATGCGCCGGTTCGAGGATGGTTTGGCGCTCCGTGACATTATGGCTCACGGACGTATGCAGGTGCTCACGGGGCCGGGCGATGACGCCAGCATAAAGCTAGAGGATTACAGCGCTGCCGGCGAGTTCATCCAGTTTCGGCGGGATCAATATATGCTCAAGACGCTGCGCGTGCGCGTCTATCGAACCACCCGGCTAAGCCGATCCGTCGACTCGCTTTATTTTCAATTGGGCGACCTGTTGCCGCCGGTAACGGGAGAGTTCCAAGGGACAAACCCGATTGCATAATCGCTACAGCAAACGTCACGAAAGTTGCTACAGCACTTTCAGCTAACCCGCTGTAATATAACGTTTTTTTAGCGATGGTCGGGGAGACAGGATTCGAACCTGCGACATCCTGCTCCCAAAGCAGGCGCGCTACCGGACTGCGCCACTCCCCGACGGTGTCGTCGCTTAGGCGGGCTGGATCGTAAGCGCAAGCGTTGCTCTTACGATCCGTTACGATCGCCGATCGAAAACGATGCGACGTGGTGGGCCCGGCAGGACTTGAACCCGCAACCTAGCCGTTATGAGCGGCCAGCTCTAACCAGTTGAGCTACAGGCCCCCCTCGCCCCCGTTAGCGTTGCGCGCGCGCCGCTGCAATCACCTGATCGAGCGAAGCAGCGGCGATTCCGCGCCGCGCGAGATCGCCCAATACCGCCTCCCACCAACCGTAAAAGGCGCTGAGATCCGCTGCATCGCGCACATAAGGGGTATGTCCGGGCACGAGCGAGGGGGAGTGAAAGGAGAAGTTCAGTACCCGCCCCCCCTCCCCAGCCGCCACCGCAATCGCCTCGAGCGCATCGGGCAGCGGCATATCCTCGGGCGTCAGGGCCACGCGCGACAACAGGCGCATGCGGGCGGCCAGGCCGCGTCCCTTCGGTAGACGTCCCAATGCACGATACACGGTGGTGCCGTGCCGCCGAAGCAGGCCCGTATACACGGTCGTCAGCGGCAACTCGACCAAGCTGCCGCCCGGCCCGGCATGGAAGGCGGCATTGCCAATGTCGGAGAAATCGGGCCCGCCGTCCGCCGCATAACTGTAGCGCGCGCGCATCGAGCTATCGAGGCGGTAGCCGCGTTCGGCGAGCAAGGTCAGCGTCTGCGGGCCAATGCCATAGCGCCCGGCGCGATAGGCGATCGGGCGCGTGCCGAACGCGGCCGTGATGGCGTCGGTGAGGCGATCGATCTTCGCAGCCTCCAGCGAGCGCGGCAGATTTCCGACATAACTGTTGAACGGCGTCAGCGCCTCCTGGAAGGGCGGATTGACCCAGCCGTGCAATTGGGTGCCGATCGCCGAGACACCGTCGGCGCACGCAGAACCGAGCACCTCCACCGCGCGGGGGTCCGCTACAATCGGATAATCGACCATATAGGTCAGTGGCACGCCATGATCGGCGAACCAGCGGTGGGCATCGGGAATCGCGGCCACCGCCGACACCGAATGGGCATCGCGTGCGAGCGGCGCAGCCCAGTCGAACTCTTCCTCTGTGTCGACGAACACGATGAAACGTGTGCCGAAGACATCCGGCCACGCGACCAGATCGGTGCGCGCGGGGGCAAGCGGGCGATACGCTGCGGCAGGATCGGGCGTGGCCACGATCAGTTGGAAGAAACCTGCTCCATTCCGGCAAGAGACGCGGCGGGAAGGCGCAAAGTCAAGGCCTTGTCGCCTATCGTCAGGCTGCCGCGCAATTCGGCGGCAAGATTGCGTGCCAGCCGCAGCGCAAAGCCGGTGCCAAGCAAGGGTGCCCCCTCGCGCTCGGCCTCCGCCTCGGCATCGATGGTCAGCAAATTCTCTTCGGCATAAGCGGCGAGTGCCTTGGGCCGATCGAACACGATCGAGATCGCTCCGTCATCCCGCGCGGCCACCACGCCGATCTGCTCGCCAGCGCTGCCCGATGCCACGAGCGTCGCCATCAACCGCGCCACCAGCCGCTCTACCGCCCGATCATCGCCCAGGATCGCCAGCGAATCGCCGCGGACATGGTGTTCGAGCACACTCCCCCTAAGCGTCGCCAGCGGTGCCAGGTCCGCCAGGATACGCGCCAGCAACGGCGCGACCGGAACGTCACCGCTGCGCAAATCGAGCGCATGGGTCTCGATCCGGGCCGCCATGTCGATATCGTCGATCGCGGTGAGCAACCCGCTCGACTGGCTTCGAATGGCCGCAGCATGGGCACGATAGGCCGCAGGGACCGGACCCAGCATCTGCGATTCGATCATCTCGGCAAACCCGGCGATCGCATTGGTCGGTGTGCGCAATTCGTGCACCAACTGACGTAGCGCATCGGCGGCGGGATTGCGGGTTTCGCGCATGGGCTCGGCGGTTTCGTCGGCACGCGGGCGTCGGGCCGTACCGCGATAGCCGGTGAAGCGCCCGCTCACGCGGTCGAACACGGGAATCCCCGTAATGCGCCACTGGCCGGCCGCATCGGAATGGCCATCCACCACCAATCGCGCATTGGCAAAACCGGCCCGACGCCGAAACGCTCCCGCCACCACGCCATCGACCTGCGCGCCAGTGGCTGCGGGCGAAAGGTCGAACGACAGCCCGATCAACGGCGCTCGGGCCGCCCCTTCGATCCAGCGGACGATACCATTGGCATCGGTTTCGAAACGGAAGGTCTCGGACGGGTGCAGCTCGGTCGCGAACAGTTCCGGCTGAATTTCGAGACGCGGCCGGGCGGAGGGGATTTCCTCGCGCTGGCGCTGATAGGCATCGATTCGCGCAACCAGTTCCGCAATCTGAAAGGGACCGGTTTCGGGCGGCGATGCGGGTGGTGGTGGCCGGACAAACGCAATCGGAGCAGAAACCTCGGCGGCGGGCGGCGGCGCGGCCGGAGGTGCGGGTGCGGCCGAATGATCGGCGCGGCGCAGCGCTTCCGCCACCACCGGCAACCCGGCTGCGACCGCCGCGATCGACACGAAGGACGATCGCGGAGCGATCGGCGCTACAGTTTCCGGCAAACTCGGCGGCTCCGCGAAAGGTTCCGCCACGACATCGGCCTGCTCCGGCACCGGTTGAACGGGCGCGACGGGTTCGACCGTCGCTACGTGGTCGGACGCGGGCTCGGGTGCCGTAGGTGCCGCGACCTGCTCGGGTTCGGTCGGTGCGTCCAGGACGAAATCCACACTGCCGAAGCTTTCCAACGCTCGTTGCACCCCTCGCGGCAGATCGCGCCGGTGTCGCAGGATCGACCGCGCGGACGGCGACAAGACCGGCAGCAAACTCGTCCATTCGGCAATCGACAGGCGCGCGCTTCGCAATACCGGGGCGGCGATCGACAGGTCATCCTCGGCAAACAACGCCACCAGGGGAAAGGGAGGGGTAGCAAAGGCCAACCCGCGCGCGCTCGCTGACCGCACCAATGGCGGCACGTCACCGCGAATCATGCGCAAACGGGCAATCGCCTCCTCGCTTGCCGCGGCCCGCCCGCGCCCGATCAGATCGACCAACTGCCGCCAAGTGGATTGCGCGCCAAAAGCGGTCGACATTTCTGCCGAAAGGACCGTCTCCAGGCTGTCGTCGAACCGCAAGCTATTCTGTCCCCGAAATCGCGACGTCCCATGCGTCGTAACGGATTCTTAACCGGCGCAAAGGCCCTACGTAACCCCGAGATTTGGCACCGTCGCAATGTGGGACAATTGCGTTCCGTAGTAATTATCTTATAGGCAAGTGCAAGATGGCAATGCGAAACACGCGTTACCCAGGAGCATTACGTAATGACATTCGATTCGATCGACCGCCGTATTCTGGAACTGCTTCAGGACGACGGACGAATGACCAATGTCGAATTGGCCGAGCGCGTCGGGCTGACTGCGCCCCCCTGCCTGCGCCGCGTGCGCGCGCTCGAGGAAGCCGGAGCAATCCGCGGTTACCACGCCGAGATCGATCCCGCCACCCTTGGCTATCCGATTACCGTGTTTGCGATGGTATCGCTGCGCAGCCAGGCCGAGCATGATCTCGCCGCCTTCGAGGAGCATGTCGCCACCATTCCCGAAGTGCGCGAGTGCCACATGCTGAATGGCGAGATCGACTTCATCCTGAAAATCGTCGCCAGCGACTTGAAGAGCTTCCAGGAAATCCTGATGACTCACCTGACGCCAGCGCCGAACGTGGCGAGCGTCAAGACCTCGCTGACGATCCGCACGGCCAAGTCGCTCCCGGGTATTCCGATCCGCGCGGGGTGATGAAATCCCGAAGACCGCGCATGATAGCGGGGTCTGGCGCGGCAACTCGCAAAGCGACGGCGAAGTGCCGTCCCGGCCTACGCCGCAGCCATCACGGCCCGTTTTGCCGACCAGTCGCGGTGAACCGCAAGGCCCGATGCAAGCCATAGCGCGCCGGCGGCCATGAGCCCGGCAAACGCGCCGCCGCTTGGCCCATTTACGACAAAGCCGACGATCGCGACGGCGATCAGCCCAAAGCCGAGGACATAGAACGGACGAAAGCCCGCAGCGAAGGCGATCGGCAGGAAATGCAGCCCGACCACAAGCGCCATTGAGGGCAAGAGAAGGTCGGGCCGACGGAGATTGATGACGATATTCGCCGCGAGGAAAAGGCCCACTCCTTCTCCCATGCTGCTCCACATGATCGCATTTGCTTCTTTTGCCGACGGTTTGATGCCGTCGGCGGGTATGCAGATTACATACAGCGCAGCCAGCCCGATCAACACGAAGGCCAGGAAGGGCAAGGCCAAGGCGGCTCCCGTCACACTCCACTGCCAATACAGCGTCAGCGAAGCGAACACCGCCCCGAAAAAGCTCATGATAAGCGCGCCCCAAGCCCCCATGCGAAGTCCCCCTAAGTCTGCACGGGCGCGGTTGTATCTTTGACTATTGGGCTGGTCGAGATGCGGGCAAACAAGGTCGCGAATAGGCCTCCCATCGCGCGACGGCCGCTTGTCCCAAACGAAAAAGGGCGACCCGCAGGCCGCCCTTTTCCGCATATCCGAAGGGATGCGCGATCACGCCGTCGGCGGAGTGTCCACGAACACCAGCCACAACCGGGCAATCGCCTTGCTCGGGTCGGCAGCCACCTTCGTGAGGACCGCCTTGGCCCCGGCGCGATCGCCCGACAGCGCCAGCGCCATGCCGAGATGCAGGTTGTTGCGGTCGGCGTCAGGTGCGCCCTTGGTTTCGGCCAGGCGGTACATCTCGATCGCCTTGGCGTAGTTACGCGTGCCGAAATAGGCGTCGCCTGCCTGCTGCGCGAGATCGCCCTTGGGGGCTGCCTGCGCGTTCTTCTCCTTGATCGCGAGCGACGTCGCTCCGGCGATGCCGGTTTTGGCGCGGGTCAGTTCCTCGGTCGCGGTGATGTTGCCCTTGGGGATCGATTCGTTGGCAAAGCCTTCGTCGAGCACCGTCTTGGCTTCGTTGGGCAAGCCGACGTTGATCGCGGCATCGGCATAATCGATATATTCGCGCTGGCCGGTCTGGCTCTTGGTCGCCCACAGCAGGCGATACAGATCGACGCGGTTCTTGCTGTACTTAGCCGCCGACGGCCCCTGGAAGCCGAAGGTGTAGATCGCGCCGCGCCAATTCTCCTTGGTGCCATATTCGGTCAGCCAGGCTGCGGTCCACTGATCGGCACCTTCCTGGTCCCCTGCCTTGCCGAGCCGGGTGAAGGCATATTTATACCAGGATTCGGGCGCTTTCTTACCCTTGGCCTTTTCCGCCTGCACGGCGGCACCCAGATCGGCGATACCGCCCTTCACGTCACCCGCATCGACCTTGGCGCGTGCGATATTCAGCAGCAGATCGTCGTCGGTATAGCCAAGGTCCTTGGCCTTGGTGAAATAGTCGACCGCCTTGGCATAGTCCTTGTTCGAATAGGCGAAACCGGCCCGCGAATTGTAGCGGTTACCCAGCTCGGCCTTGGGCGTTGCCGGATTGGCGATCAGTGCATCAAGCGGCGGGGTCAGCGCGGCGATGCGCGCGGCCTCGGGCTGGCCTTGCGTCTGCGCGTTGATCAGCGACAGGCGCAGGCCAGAGGCAAGATACCGCTCATAATCGCTCTTCGCCACGCTATCGAGCGTATTGAGCGCGGTCTCGGCCTTGGCGAGATCCTTGGGCGTCGCGGCCAGCGCAGTCTGTGCTTCGACGGCAGCAGCACGCGCCGGTGCCGAAATCGTCGGCGTCGCCGGGGCGGCATCTTCCTTCTTCTTGGCGATCGCGGGGGCGACCAGGGCGGCACCGTTCAACCCGATGACGAGCGTTGCCGTCAGGGCGATCTTCGAAACCATCTTCATTGCGGGACTCTCCTCAAACGTCGCTGGCGCGGCGGAATACTGGCTTTGCTCCTAGCGCCGCCGGTTAGACCGTCAAGCGACGCGAGATGCGCGGCGGCGACTGAACGCGCTTTGAACGCATTTGGCCGCATCGCGGTTCGCGATTCGCCGCGCTCCAATTTGCGTTCGGGCTTTGACGCGGGCGCGGTGCCCGCCTAATCGCCGGGGCGATGATCGCCCTTCTGTCCCCTGCCAAGACGCTCGACTATGAACGTCCCCTCCCCGCTTTGACCGCGACCGCGCCGCGCTTTCACGCAGAGGCCGCTTCGCTCGCCAAATCGGCCGCAAACCTGACCCAGGCGCGCCTCGCGGCCCTGATGCACATTTCGCCCAAGCTGGCGAAGTTGAACGCCGACCGCTTTGCGGGATTCGCCGATGCGCCCCAACGCCCCGCTCTCTTCGCTTTTGCCGGAGACGTTTATACCGGCCTCGAAGCGCGTACCCTCGACGAAGCCGCGATTGCCTTCGCGCAGGACCATGTGCGGATGCTGTCGGGTCTATATGGCCTGCTGCGCCCGCTCGATGCGATGCGCCCCTATCGACTCGAAATGGGCACGCGCTGGGCACCGCGCCGCAAGAGCCTGTACGAATATTGGGGCGACCGCATCGCTGCCGCCGTGCGCGAGGACGTCGCCGAGGAAGGATCGGGCGTCGTGCTGAACCTTGCCAGCCAGGAATATTTCGCGGCGGTCGACGGCAAATTGGCGGGGTTGCGCGTGATCGACGTCGACTTCCGCGAAGCCGGGCCCGACGGCCCGCGCTTCGTCAGCTTCCACGCCAAGCGCGCACGCGGGATGATGGCGCGCTGGATGTGCGAACATCGCATCGGCGAGATCGACGCGATGCGCGGGTTCGACAGCGACGGCTATCGCTTCGACGCCGCCGAGAGCACACCCGACCGCTGGCGGTTTACCCGCGCATGACCGGCGCAGCGGTCATTATCGGTGCCTCGGGCGGCATTGGCGCGGCGCTGGAAGCGGCGCTGATCGACGAAGCGACCTTCGAAAAGGTCCACGGCTTCGCGCGGTCCCGCACCGGCGCGCAGCATCTTGATCTGCTCGACGAAGCAAGCATTGCGGCAGCCGCTGCGCATGTCGCCAAAGGCCCCGCCCCGACGCTGGTGATCGTCGCCACGGGATTGCTGCACGCAGGCGAGCGCGGCCCGGAAAAGGCGATGCGCGAACTTGATCCGGCCTGGCTGGCCGAGACCTATGCGATCAACGCGATCGGCCCGGCCCTTGTCGCCAAGCACTTCCTGCCGATCATGCCCAGGACCGGGCGCGCGGTGTTCGCCGCGCTCTCCGCGCGAGTCGGCAGCATTTCGGACAATAAGCTGGGCGGCTGGCACGGCTATCGCGCCTCCAAGGCCGCGCTCAACATGCTGATGCGCGGCATCGCGATCGAGGAAAAGCGCCGCAACGACCGCACCATCGTGGTTACGCTGCATCCCGGCACCGTCGACACGGCGCTGTCCCGCCCATTCCAGGGCAATGTCCAGGCCGGTCGCCTGTTCACGCCAGACCGCGCCGCGTTGCAACTGCTCGACACGATCGAGGAATTGAAGGCCCCGGATAGCGGCAAGCTGTTCGACTTTGAGGGCAAGGAAGTGCCGTTCTAAAGAACGAGCCAACATGACGGATTTGTCATGATCGCACCATTGCCGATCGGGCGATAGCGTTGCACCATCGCCGCAGGCGTGTTGCGCCTGACGGTTTTGAGAGGATGTCCATGACGAAGCTCCCGATGACGATCGCCGCCGCTGCGGCCCTCCTGTGCGGCACCGCCGCGCTCGCCCAGACCAAGCCTGCGCCAAAGCCAACGCCGACCAAGCCGGCCGCCAAGCCAGCCCCGGCGGTGAAAGCGACCCCCGCAGCTGCGGCAAAGCCCGCCCCCGTTGCGACGAAACCCACCCCTGCAGCCGCAAAGCCCGCACCCGCCGCGCCAGCCGCCGTCAAGCCCGCAGCCCGCAAACCTGCCGCTGCGGCCACCGGGCGTATGGTCACCACCAAGACCAGCACCGGCAAGACGATCACCTACAATTGTTCGAAGGCCGGCAACGCCAACAAGGCCGCCTGCAAATAAGCGAACCAAACCCACCCCTGCGCCGCTGCGATGCGCGCGGGGGTGGCGTTTCGTTGCGCGCTCGGCTAGGGTTTGTCGCATTCCCGTAACACAGCCGAAGGCACCATAAATTGACCGACGAGACCGTCCTCGCCGACCCTTCCGACATTGCCCCGATCTCGATCGTCGACGAGATGAAGTCGAGCTATCTCGACTATGCGATGAGCGTGATCGTCGCGCGCGCACTTCCCGATGTTCGCGATGGCCTGAAGCCCGTTCACCGGCGCATTCTTTGGTCGGCGTCCGAAAGCGGCTTCGTCTACAACCGGCCCTATCGCAAATGCGCCCGCATCGTCGGTGACGCGATGGGTAAATATCACCCGCACGGCGACAGTTCGATCTACGAAGCCTTGGTCCGCATGAGCCAGGACTGGTCGATGCGCGTGCCGCTGATCGACGGCCAGGGCAATTTCGGCTCGATGGACCCCGATAAAGCGGCCGCGATGCGTTATACCGAGGCGCGTCTCGCCAAGGTCGCGGGCTCGCTGCTCGAGGATATCGACAAGGACACGGTCGACTTCGTCCCCAATTATGACGGGTCCGAGCGCGAACCGTCGGTGCTTCCGGCGCGCTTCCCCAATCTGCTGGTCAATGGCGCGGGCGGCATCGCCGTCGGCATGGCGACCAACATCCCGCCGCACAATCTCGGCGAAGTGATCGACGCGACACTCGCCATCATCGATTCGATGACCGGCGCGCGCGAACCGCTGACCACCGAGGAACTGATCGAGATCGTCCCCGGCCCCGATTTCCCAACGGGCGCGATCATCCTCGGCCGCGCGGGCGCGCGCTCGGCGTATGAAACCGGGCGCGGCTCGATCATCGTCCGCTCGCGCTATGTCGTCGAGGAAGGACGCGGTGATCGCCGCTCGATTGTGCTCACCGAAATCCCGTATCAGACCGGCAAGAACGGCCTGGTCGAAAAGATCGCCGAAGCCGCCAAGGACAAGCGCATCGAAGGCGTCAGCGACATTCGCGACGAATCGAGCCGCTTGGGCGTGCGCATTGTCATCGATTTGAAGCGCGATGCGACCCCGGAGGTCGTGCTTAACCAATTGTGGCGGCACACGCCCGCGCAATCGAGCTTCCCCGCCAACATGCTGGCGATCCGGGGCGGTCGCCCGGAATTGCTCAACCTGCGCGACATCATCACGGCGTTCGTGACCTTCCGCGAGGAAGTCATCACTCGCCGTTCGAAGTTCGAGCTGGCCAAGGCGCGCGACCGGGCGCATCTGTTGCTTGGTCTCGTCATCGCGGTGACGAACCTCGACGAGGTCGTCCGCATGATCCGCGGCTCGTCCAGCCCCGCCGCCGCCCGCGAAGCCTTGCTGGCGCGCGATTGGCCGGTCGCTGAGATCGCGCCCTTTATCAAACTGGTCGAAGCGGTCGAAGTCGAAGTTACCGGCGACACCTATCGCTTGTCCGAATTGCAAGTCCGCGCGATCCTCGATCTGCGCCTCCACCGCCTCACCGCGCTCGGCCGCGACGAGATCGGCAACGAACTGCAAGGCCTCGCCGATTCGATCGCCGAACTGCTCGCCATCCTCGCCGATCGCGCCAAGCTGTTCGCGGTGATGCGCGAGGAACTGGTCGCGGTCCGCGCCGAATTCGCGACCCCGCGCAAGACCGACATCGCCGCTGCCGCAGATGGCATCGACGATGAGGATTTGATCGAGCGTGAGGACATGGTCGTCACCGTGACGATGCAGGGCTATATCAAGCGCACCACGCTCGACACCTTCCGTGCCCAGGCGCGCGGCGGCAAGGGCCGTGCGGGCATGGCGACCAAGGACGAAGACGCGATCACGAACCTGTTCGTGACCAGCACGCACACGCCGGTCTTGTTCTTCTCGACGCTCGGCAAGGTGTACCGCATGAAGGTGTGGAAGCTGCCCGAGGGCGGCGCCGCCACGCGCGGTCGCCCGATGATCAACTTGCTGCCGCTGGCAGAGGGCGAGACGATCTCGACCGTGCTCGCTTTGCCCGAGGACGAGACGGAATGGGCCGCACTACACGTCATGTTCGCAACGGCGCGGGGCAGCGTACGCCGCAACTCGATGGACGCCTTCACCAACATTCCGACCGCCGGCAAGATCGCGATGAAGTTCGAGGGCGTCGATGCCGATGACCGGCTGATCGGCGTGGCGTTGCTGAGCGAAAATGACGACGTTCTGCTCGCCACCCGCCAGGGCAAGGCGATCCGCTTCGCCGCCGACGAAGTGCGCGAATTCCAGAGCCGCAATTCGACCGGTGTGCGCGGCATGACGCTGAAGGGCGATGACGAGGTGATCTCGCTGTCGATCCTCCACCGCGTCGGCGCAACACCCGAGGAGCGTGAGGATTATCTCAAGTTCGCGCCGTGGAAGGGCGAGCGCGAAGGCCAGATGGCGATGACCCAGGCGCGCTACGAAGAGCTGATGATCCGCGAGCAGTTCATCCTCACCGTCTGCGCCAATGGCTACGGCAAATTGTCGTCGGCTTATGATTATCGCCGCACCGGTCGCGGTGGCCAGGGCATCACCAACATCGACAACATCCCGCGCAACGGCCCCGTCGTGGCGAGCTTCGCCGCGACCAAGGGCCATCAGTTGATGCTGGTGACCGACCAGGCCAAGGTTATCCGCACCACGCTCGGCTCGATGCGCGTGATCGGCCGCAACTCGGCTGGCGTGAAGCTGTTCGATGTCGGCAAGAACGAGCATGTCGTCTCCGCCGCGCGGATCGAGGAAGCCGAAGGCGATGCCGAGGCCGACGTCCGCGACCTGACCGCAGTGGAAGTGGCCCCCGACGATACCGGCGACACCGGTGAGGATCTGGCGGCTGGCCCGGACAATGGCGAATGAGCGAACTGCCGCTCACTGCCTATAAGGTGCTGACCGCCGAGCAGATGGCGACGCTGGAGACCGAGGAATCGTTCGCTGGCGCGCCCATCGACTTGGCCGACGGCTATATCCATCTCTCGACCGCCGCGCAGTTGACCGAAACCGTCGACAAGCATTTCGCCGGGCAAAGCGATTTGCATGTCGCGGCGGTCGATCTCGGATCGTTCGGCGCAGGGTTGAAGTGGGAGGAGTCGCGCAGCGGCCAGCTCTTCCCGCATCTCTATGGCGGCCCGCTGCTGCTCGAGACGGTGATCGCTTACGGTCCGCTCGAACGCGATGCCGACGGCCGCGTGAAACTGCCCGTCGCGGGCTAACGCCGCTCACGCATACAGATCGACCACCTCTGCGCCTTCGGCCTCTGCCTCCAGCAACAAAGTGCGGTGGCAGTGGCGCGGGTCGCGCTCAAAGCACAGCAAGGCGCTCGGCTTCTCCGCCGCCAGCGCCAGCATCTGCGCCGCCTGGGCCTGCGCCTCGGGGAGTTCGAGCTGGTCGGCATAGACCGCCTCCAGCGTCGCCACATCGCCCTTCTTGGCGGCATCGCGCCCGCGTTTGGGGGTGCCGAGCGCCTTCAAATGCACATAGTCGATCCCGGCTTCGGCGAGCGACGCCGCCAGCGACGTTTTCGAAAAACCCGGCCGCCGCGACAAGGGTAGCGCACGCACATCGATCACACGCTCAACCCCCGCGCCCGTCAGCGCCGCCAGAAAATCGGCCATCGTCGTGGCTTCATAGCCGATCGTGAATACCTTCATTTCCCGCCCGCTCCGTTCTCACCACGCCATAAGCGATCATCGCCTGCCCCGCGACGTAGAGCGGCCAGACCAGCAACGTCGGAACGATCGAATCGGCCAGCGGACCCAGTCGCGCGAAAATCAGCAGGTCCGACACCGCGAACAGCAGCGCTCCTGCCCCCACCCAGTCACGCGGAAAGCGGCTGATCCACGCCGTCGCCGCCATGCCGCCAAGCGCGAGCCCATAGACCAGCACACCCGGTTGCCCCGACAGCGCGTAGCCCGCGCACGGAATCCCCAGCAGCAGTGCGATCGCCACGCCCGTTCCCGACCGGTCGGTACGCAGGTTGGTCCAATACAGTCCGGTCGCCAGCAGATGCGAAGCGAGGAAGGCAGCGCCGCCAATCGTCATCCCCGACGTTTCCAGCAGCACATCGCCCAGCGCCGCAAACCCAAGCACCACCGCCAACCAACGTGCCGCCAGCGTCCGCGCGGCCAGCGCGACCCAGACGGCCAGCAGCGCAACCGCAGTCCCCTTCCACGCCACCAGCGCTGGTCCAGCCGGCAAGATATGGCTGGCCGCCCAGAAACTCACCCCCGCAACAAGGGCCGTTACGAACAAGGCTGGGATCGGCACACGCTGAGACATTGTGGGAGGATGCGCCACCGACTCCGCTTCGGCAAGCACACCGGGCTTGACCCGCACAAAAATTCATCTATTTCTGTATTTACAGAAATTGGAGTTACTGGTGACCCTGCTCGACCATCCCGACGCCAAGGCCTTCATTCTCCATTGGGGCGAGATGGGCACGCATTGGGGCGTCAACCGCTCGGTCGCGCAAGTCCATGCGCTACTCTACCTCTCCGAAAAGCCCGTCGATGCCGAGGCGATCGTCGAGGCGCTGGGGCTCGCCCGCTCCAACGTGTCGACCGCGCTCAAGGAATTGCAGGCCTATGCCATCGTCCGCCGCTTCCATGTCGAGGGCGACCGGCGCGACCATTTCGTGGCCGAAGGCGACCTGTGGGAAATGCTGATGCGCATCGTCGCCGAGCGCAAGCGCCGCGAGATCGACCCGACCATCGCTTTGCTCGCCGACCTGGCCGAGCGCCTCCGCCAGGACGACACCGCCCCCGCCCATTTGCGCGACCGCGTGCTGCGCATGCACGAATTCCTGTCGACGCTGAGCGGCTGGTACGAACAAGTCCGCACCCTGCCCAAGACCACCCTCGTCACGCTGATGAAGCTCGGCAGCAAGGTCGCCCGCTTCATTCCCGGCGGCAAGACCAAGGATTAAGGCGATGCGCACCCACCCAATCCCACCATAACTTTGCCCGTTTATTTCGGTCCTTACAGAAACGACAGGTATAAGGAACCGGTCATGGTCGAAATTTCATATCTTCTCTATCTCGCGATCACGCTCGCGATCACCATCTGGGTCGCGCGCACGCTGTCGAAGAATGGCGAGGTCTTCCTCATTCAATGCTTTGGCCAGAACGAGACGCTGGCGCGCTCGACCAATCATCTGCTCGTGGTCGGCTTCTACCTCGTCAACATCGGCTTCATCACGCTGACGCTCAGCCTCGGCAACGAACCGACGACGCTGACCGGCGCGATGCGCTTCCTCAGCAGCAAGGTCGGGCTCGCGGTGCTCGTGCTCGGCGCGATGCACTTCTTCAACATGGGCGCGATTGCCCGCTTCGGCCGCAAGGTGAGCGGCTGGATCGAAGCACGCCCACTGGCGGCGGCACACCGCACCCGCACCGACGAGCGGATCACGCGGTGACGTAACCACCCAACCATCAACGGGGAGTGCAGATCATGGGCATGCAAACCGTCGCAACCTACCGCCACCGCATCGGCACAGTGGAATGGCGCGATCTTGTCGGGATGCGCCCGCGCGACGGGCTGGTCGAATGCCTGCACCCGCTGCCGTGGCTGGCGGCGAGCTGGGGGCTGGCCGCGGCGGGGCTGTGGCCGCTCGCCGCGGCGGCGTCCTTCATGATGTTCCTGACCGCGCTGCGGCTCAACCACGAAGCGATCCACGGCAATCTCGGCTTCGCCAGGCGCACGCACCGCATCGTGATGCACGCGCTCAGCGCGGTCATGCTCGGGTCGAACAACGCCGTCGCGTTCAACCATTTGCGCCACCACCGCCACCTCGGCACGCCGGAAGACACCGAAGGCGCGTGCGGCCGTATGACCTTCTGGCAAGTCCTGCGCGAAGGCCCCCGCTTCCCCTTACGCAATCACGCGGATGCGTGGCGGCACGGCACGCCCGCCTTGCGCCACCGGATGCGGATCGACTTCGCGCTCAACCTCGCCGTCATCGCCGCCGCGCTCGTCACGCTGCACCCGGTACTGCTCTATCACGTCGCCGCGATGCTGGTCGCGCAGTGCCTGACCGCCCTGTTCGCGGTGTGGATCACCCACCACGATTGCGCCGAGGACGACATCGCCCGCACGCAGCGCTCACCCCTGGTCAATTTCGCGACCTACAACATGTTCCTCCACCTCGAACATCACCTCTACCCAGCGGTGCCGGTGCGGCGGCTCGGCATCCTCGCCCACCGCATCGCCGACGCCGCGCCCGAGGTGGCGGCGCGGGAACGGCTGGTGTTTCCGGAGGTGTGGGGGTGAGGAAGGGGAGGAACAGAAAATGATGGCCGACCGGTTTCGCCTAATTGCGGCCACTCTAATGCGGGTTTACACGATGCGGATGGTCTCCCAGTCGTTGACAACCGCACTTACGTGGGCGTCTCTCCTAACCGTTCCCCCGATCGGCGGATATTGGCTCGGACGTGTTCAAAACGCATCTGTTAGAATGACACTCTTAGCGGCGTTTTTGCTCACACCGGTTTGGGTTTTGACTATCTTGATGGCCACGACGCCGCCCGCGCCTCCCAACAGTTTCGCTTGGTGGGAGGCAGGTTTGATAATGATCCTCCCAGCTATTGTGATCTGGGGAATGCTTGCTGGCACCGGGTATGCAGTTAGCCGTGGGAACGTCCGCTAACCACCCAACCCGAGACGTTCGCTCTGTCCTACACACCATCGATCTGTCAGCCTCGGCAAACCCGCTCTTTCAAACCGTCGACACCCCCAAGACCAAGCGCACCAAACAACGGTGCCGATGGTGCGACTCGTGTGACTTTAACCCTACCCAACGCCCGCATTCGCCGTCTTTTGCCTAACCTTCTGCCAATCCCCCCGCCCGATCGACCTTTGCCACCCCGCCCCACCCCCGCTACAGCCCAGGCCATGACACACCAGATCCACATCATCGGCGGCGGCCTCGCCGGGTCGGAAGCCGCCTGGCAGCTCGCCGAAGCCGGTTTCGCCGTAAAGCTCTCCGAAATGCGCGGCTCGGGCGAGATGACGCCCGCGCATCAGACCGACGGCCTCGCCGAACTGGTCTGCTCCAACAGCTTCCGCTCGGACGATGCCGACAGCAATGCCGTCGGGTTGATCCATCAGGAAATGCGCACGCTGAACTCGCTGATCCTGCGCGAGGCCGACATCCACAAGGTCCCCGCCGGCTCCGCGCTCGCGGTCGATCGCGATCGCTTTTCGGACGGCGTCACCGCCGCGCTCGCCGCGCATCCCAATATCACCCTCGTGCGCGAGCGCGTCGACACCCTCCCCGACACTGGCCCCGTGATAGTCGCCACTGGCCCACTCACAGCCCCCGCGCTCGCCGATACGATCGGCGAGGCGACCGGCAAGGATGCGCTCGCGTTCTTCGATGCGATCGCGCCGATCGTCCATTTCGACAGCATCGACATGGACGTGGCCTGGATGGCCTCGCGCTGGGACAAGGGCGATTCCAAGGATTACATCAACTGTCCGATGACGAAGGACGAATATCTCGCCTTCCACACCGGCTTGATCGAGGGCGAGAAAACCGAGTTCAAGGAGTGGGAAAACGTCCCCTATTTCGAAGGCTGCATGCCGATTGAGGTCGCCGCCGCGCGCGGGGTGGATACGCTGCGCTATGGGCCGATGAAGCCGGTCGGGCTCGATGATCCCCGCACCGGCCGCTGGCCCTATGCGGTGGTGCAATTGCGGCAGGACAATGCCAGCGGCACGCTGTGGAATATCGTCGGTTTCCAGACCAAGCTGAAGCATAGCGAACAGGTCCGCTTGTTCCGCACCATTCCCGGCCTGCACAATGCCGAATTCGCGCGCCTGGGCGGTTTGCACCGCAACACCTTCATCCGCTCGCCCGAATTGCTCGATGAAACGCTGCGGCTGAAGTCGCGCCCCAATATCCGCTTCGCCGGGCAAATCACCGGCTGCGAAGGCTATGTCGAAAGCGCGGCGGTCGGGCTGATGGCCGGGCGCTTCGCCGCGGCCGAACTCGGCGGCAAAGCGATGACTCCGCCGCCAGTGACGACCGCGCTCGGCGCGCTGCTCCACCATATCACCGGGGCAGCGGTCGCGGAGACCTATCAGCCGATGAACGTCAATTTCGGGCTGTTCCCGCCGATCGAAGGCCGCACCAAAAAGGCCGATCGCAAGAAGATGTATACCGATCGCGCGCGCGCGGCGCTGGGGGAATGGTTGGCGACGAGGTGAGCCTCAGCTTTCCTCGGCGCTCGCCGGAGGAGCCGCAGGCGGGCAATCGCGCCGAACGCGCGGGGCCTTGCGTTTGGGCGCGGTGCTGACGAACTCGGCCGGCGTCATCGCGCCCGATTTGTCCTTGTCGGCCTCGGCGAATTTGGTTTCGGTCTTCACCGCCCATTCGTCGAACGACAGCACACCGTCATGGTTGGTATCGAGCTTGGCATAAGCCTTGCGGCGCGGCGCGAGATACTCCTCGCGCGTCACCTTGCCGTCGCGATCCTTGTCGTAGCGGTCGAAGCGCTTCTGCTCGCGGGTCTTGTCGCTCGCCTCGGGCACGGTTGCGGGCAGCGCACCGCCTTCAGTCGTCTGCGTCAGTGCTAGCGGGGCAGACGGCAAGGCCGCCACCGATCGCGCACCGCGGTTGAACAGCAGCATTCCCGCCGCGACCAGCGCCAGCGTCGCCAGCCCCCCCACCAGATATCGCCACATCGCGCCCTCCCCCGAGTCCCATGAGAGGGTATCGCGTCCAAGCGCGCGGCGGAAGCCTAGCGACCGGTAAAACGATGCCAGGCAAGCCGCGCAACCCGTCGCGGGGCACCGACCGGAGGCGATACGCCCGACGGGAGCGAGAGGTCCATCCGCGCAATGTGCGCGAGCGCACCGAGCGCGCGGGCGGCGGGGCTCCAGCGCTGTCGGGTGGCGTCGGCCAGCGCCGTCGCCGCCATCTCGGCAGGAAGCAGCGCCGCCGCATCGCGCGCGTGGCGCGACAGATCGGCAAGGGCCCATCCCGCGCCCGCCGCCGCCAGCGGATCGCGCGCCGTCGCACCAAGGATCTGCCCCGCCACGGCAAACAAACCCCCGCCCCGCGCGGCAGCATACCCCTCCAGCACCGGCCTGGTCAGCGGGTCGGGGTCGAGCAACACCTCCCAGCCGTCGATCATCCCGGCAAGCGTAGCGCCCGAAATCCCGCGCGGCAGCACCTCTGCCGCGAGCGCTTGCAACACCGGCTGCGCGGGCGCCGGGGCCGTGTCGAGCGCGACCAGCGCCTCACGCCACCAGGTCAGCCGCATCTGCCCGACCAGCGGCTCGCGCGTCGTGCGCAGGATTTGCCCCAACGTGTCGTCCAACGCGAGCAGCGCCGCGAGCGCGGATCGGCTCCGCTGCGGCGCATAGGACAAAGCGAGCATACGCTCCGGGGTGGTCCGGTAGGTCATTGCGCGCGGTTGGGCCGGTACGGGTTACCGCCGATTAACCAAACTCGTTCAAAACCGGTTATCGCCTTTCGGGGCATAGCGGAGACAAGCCGGATTCCGGTTGGACTTTGGGGCACTTGAACTATGCGGGGGAACCCACCGAACACGATGGCGACGCCACCCGGCTTTATGTCGGCTCTGGCGCGCGATGTGCGCGGCAACACCCTGGCCATGATGGCGATGTTCCTGATTCCGCTGTCAGGGCTGGTCGGTTCGGCGGTCGACATCAGCCGTCTCTATGTCGTCAAGGCGCGATTGCAGCAAGCGTGCGACGCGGGTGCGCTGGCCGGGCGTAAGTTCATGGTTGATCCCGGCCCTGACCTCGACGCCAATGCGACGACGCAGGCGCAAAACTTCTTCGCCAACAATTTCAAGAAGGACAATCCCGCCGCTGGGACGCTCGGCTTTATGAACACCAGCGCGGTGACCTTCACGCCGACTCGCACCACCGACAATCAGGTGGCGGGCACGGCATCCGCATCGGTGCCGATGACAATCACCAAAATGTTCGGCACATCTTCGGTCGCGCTCAATGTGGGATGCCAGGCGCGCTTCGACGTCGCCGATACCGACATCATGTTCGTGCTCGACACCACCGGCTCGATGGCCTGCTCACCGAGCGGCTCTGATTCGTGCGGGACGGGAACCTACACCTACACCCGTCCGTCCGGGAGCGGCGGCGTTCCCGGCTATGCCGGCACCACTGGCGTAGCTACTAGCGAATTGTACCAGAACGGGGTCAACGCCTCGCGCATCGAAGCGCTGCGCAAGGCGGTGCTCAGCTTCTACGACACCTTCGCCGCCAATGCCGACCCAAGCACCAAAATCCGCTACGGCTTTGTCACCTATAGTTCGAGCGTCAATGTCGGACAGGCGATCCTCGACAAATCGTCGAGCTATCTGGTGGGGTCAGGCGGGACGTCCGATACCGCTAAGTATCAAAGTCGGCATGTCTATGCGGACTATGTCGTGTCCTACACCGAAACTGCCAACAACAAGACGCAGGCGAACTGCACCGACCCGGCCGTGCGGGTGCCATCGACCGCGCTCACCTATGATCCCTCGACCGGTAACGCGACGAGCACCTACGACGAATGGGTTGCTAAATCGAGCAAGAGCAGCACCAAAGTCTGCAAGACCCGCGTCGATACGCTGGGACCCAAATATGAATATAAGCAACTCGCCTGGGATGTGAGTTCGCTCGTCGCCGGCAACACCATTACCGATCCTACCAAGGTCATGGGCCAGACGACGAGTTGGATCGGCTGCGTCGAAACCAAGGTCGACAGTCCTGGGGCCTCAAGCTTTACGACCAGCAACCTGCCATCGGAACTCAATCCCGATCTGACCCCGGCAAAGAACGCCGGTGGCTCGACCGACACCCGCTGGTGGCCGCATTTGCAGGACCTCGAATATGTCCGCAACAATTGGAACACAGGAACCGATTATTCGAACGGCGATGATACGTCTGGTCATCGCAACTATGGGGCCGATCCAAAAGTCTCGGACACCTCGCTGCGCGACAACGGCTATGTGACCTGCGGAAAGCCCGCCAAGCGGCTGGGCGCGATGACCCGGACGGACGTCAGCAACTACCTTTACGCCAATGATTTCGTCCCGATGGGCGGCACCTATCACGATACCGGCATGATCTGGGGCACGCGTCTGATTTCGCCGACCGGGCCATGGGCGAGCGACACCGCCGCCTGGCCCAATCGCAACACGCCCAACCGCGTCATCATCTTCCTGACCGATGGCAACATGGCGCCGAACGACGAAATTTACGGCATGTACGGTGTCGAGTCGTTCGACCAGCGCGTGGCCGGCACAAGCGGGTCGAGCCTGACCGATCTGCACAATGCCCGCTTCCTCGCGGAATGCGCAGCCGCGAAGGCGCGCAACATCGATGTATGGACCGTATCAATTGCCGCATCTGCGAACACGCAATTGACCTCGTGCGCCACCACCTCCGCGCAAGCGCTTGCCACCACCGATGGCACCGGCCTGTCGACCGCCTTCGCCAGTATCGCCAAGCGGCTGGCGATGCTCCGGCTCACGCGATGACGTGGAACCTATTCCTCAGGCTGACGCGTGACCGGCGTGGCGCTACGGCGATCGAATTCACGATCCTTGCGCCGGTGATGTTGCTGTTGATGACCGGCCTCGGTGACCTGACCTATCAGGTTTACGTACAATCGGTGCTCAACGGTGCCGTGCAAAAGGCTGCGCGCGATTCGGGCATCGAGGGCGGAGCAGCCAATGGCGCGACGATCGACGCCGCTGTGCAAAGCATCGTGCAGCAAGTCGCGCCACGCGCAACCTTTGTCTCGACCCGTAAAAGCTATGACAGTTTTTCCGAGGTTGCGCCCGAACCCTTCACCGATAGCAACCACAATGGTGTGCGCGACCCCGGCGAATGCTTCACCGATGAAAATGGAAACGGGTCGTGGGACGCAGACCCCGGTGTCAGCGGGCAAGGCAGTGCCAGCGCGGTCACGCTCTACACGATGACAGCGAGTTATCCGCGCGTCTTTCCCGTCGCCGGACTGTTGGGCTGGTCCTCCAGTACGACGATCAGCGCCTCAACTTTGCTGAAGAATCAGCCCTATGCCACTCAGACTACCAACGCCAACGTTACGATCTGCACATGATAGTACGCCGTACCCGCAGCACCACCATGCGTCCGCTACTCCGCCTCGCCAGTGCGCGCAGCGGCGTAGCGATGCTCGAATTTGCGTTGGCCTTGCCGATTGTAATCGGGGTCGGTGCCTATGGGTTGGAAGTGTCCAACCTGGCATTGCTCAATTTGCGGGTCAGCCAGATTGCCCTCAACCTTGCTGACAATGCCTCGCGCGTCGGCACCTACAGTTCGCTATCAACCCAGCAAATGCGCGAGGTGGATGTGAACGACGTGCTGCAAGCCGCGCGCTATCAAGGCAGCAGCATCAACCTCAGCACCAACGGCCGCATCATCCTGTCGAGCCTGGAAAATGTCCAGCAAAGCTATGACACGGCAGCCGTGCAACGCATCCACTGGCAGCGATGTCTGGGGATGAAAAGCGGCACGGGCTACGATTCAAGCTACGGCACCACCACGATCACCGACGGCACCGATGCAACCGTCGCCAATGACGGCACGCTGGCGCCCTCCGGGATGGGCGAGGCTGGATCGATGGTAAACGCACCCGCCGGCTATGGTGTGATGTTCGTCGAGATCAACTATCTGACCAAGCCGCTGTTCGGCACATGGCTGACCAGCCCGGCCCGGCTGCATTATGTTGCGTCGTTCATCGTCCGAGACCGGCGCGATTATGCGCAGCTCTACAACCCGTCATCCTCGACCAAGATGACCTGCAATCTCTACACCAGCTAACGAGGACTGGCCCCCTTTGCGTCAGGCGCAAAGGGGGCGATCCGGGTAGCTTAGCTCAAGCGCGGTACAAAACCGACTTCACCCCAGCGATGATCTTGTCGGCGCTGACCAGCATCAGTTTTTCGAGGTTCGCCGCATAGGGCATCGGCACGTCCTCATTGGTCACGCGCAATACCGGCGCGTCGAGGTCGTCGAAACCCTGTTCCATGCACACCGCCGAGATTTCCGACGCGATCGAGCAGGTCGGCCAGCCTTCTTCGACCACCACGACGCGGTTGGTCTTCTTCAGGCTCTTGAGCACGGTCGCGGTGTCGAGCGGGCGCAGCGTGCGCAGATCGATCACCTCGGCGTCGATCCCCTCACCTGCCAGCGTCTCGGCGGCTTCGAGCGCAAGGCCCACGCCGATCGAGTAGCTGACGATCGTCACGTCCTTGCCCTCGCGCATGATCCGCGCCTTGCCGATCGGCAGCACATAATCGTCGAGCTTGGGCACTTCGAAGGTGCGGCCGTAGAGCAGCTCATTCTCGAGGAACACGACCGGGTCTTCGGTGCGGATCGCCGCCTTCAGCAGCCCTTTGGCATCGGCCGCGTCATAAGGCGCAATCACGATCAGGCCAGGCACGCTCGCATACCAGGGCCCGTAATTCTGGCTGTGCTGCGCGCCGACGCGGCTCGCCGCGCCGTTGGGACCACGGAACACCACCGGGCAGCGCATCTGGCCGCCCGACATATAGTTGGTCTTGGCGGCGGAATTGATGATGTGGTCGATCGCCTGCATAGCGAAGTTGAAGGTCATGAACTCGACGATCGGGCGCAGACCGCCCATCGCCGCGCCCGTGCCGATGCCGGCAAAGCCATATTCGGTGATCGGCGTGTCGATCACGCGCTTGTCGCCAAACTCGTCGAGCAGGCCCTGCGTAACCTTATACGCGCCCTGATATTGCGCGACTTCCTCGCCCATCACGAACACGCGCGGATCGGCGCGCATTTCCTCGGCCATCGCATCGCGCAGCGCCTCGCGCAGCGTCATCTTGACCAGCTCGGTCCCTTCCGGGATTTCGGCGGGCACGGGCGTGTCGGCATTGGTCTTCAGCGGCTCGGGCGTCGTGGTCTTGCCCTCGCCCGTACCGGTTTCCTCGGCCTCGGTGACTTGGGCGGGAGTGGGGGCTGCGGCAGGAGCCGTCGGCGCGGCGACTGGAGTCGAAGCATCCTCCCCTTCGGCGAATAGCGTCGCAATGACGGTCCCGACCTTCACATTGTCAGTGCCTTCGGCGACCAGGATCTTGCCGATCGTGCCTTCGTCGACGGCTTCGAATTCCATCGTCGCCTTGTCTGTCTCGATCTCGGCCATGATGTCGCCGGATTTGACGACATCGCCTTCCTTGACCAGCCATTTGGCGAGGGTGCCTTCCTCCATCGTGGGGGAAAGCGCGGGCATCTTGATTTCTACGGCCATTAGTAGGTTTCCACCAGCACGTCGGTATACAGTTCAGAGGCCTCGGGTTCGGGCGTCTGTTCGGCGAAGTCGGCCGCTTCGTTGACGATCTTGCGGATTTCCTGCTCGATCGCCTTCAGTGCGTCTTCCTTGATGCCCTGCGCATCGAGCAGCTTCTTGACGTGATCGATCGGGTCGGACTTGTCGCGCACCGCCTGCACTTCGTCGCGCGAGCGATATTTGGCGGGGTCGGACATGGAATGGCCGCGATAGCGATAGGTCTTCATCTCGAGGATGATCGGCCCCTTGCCCGCGCGCACCCACGCCAGCGCTTCCTCGGCGGCACCGCGGCACGCCAGCACGTCCATGCCGTCCACCTGGATACCAGGAATGCGGAAGCTCTCGCCGCGCTTGTACAGCTGGTCTTCGGCCGAGGAGCGGTTGACGCTGGTGCCCATGGCGTACTGGTTGTTCTCGATCACATAGATGATCGGGAGCTTCCACAGCTCGGCCATGTTGAACGATTCGTAGACCTGGCCCTGGTTCGCAGCGCCGTCGCCGAAATAGGCGACCGCAACGCCGCCATCCTCGTTATATTTGTGCGCGAAGGCGAGGCCCGTGCCGAGCGAGACCTGCGCGCCGACGATGCCGTGGCCGCCGTAGAACTTCTTCTCGGTCGAGAACATGTGCATCGAGCCGCCCTTGCCGCGCGAAATCCCCGCGCCGCGACCGGTCAGCTCGGCCATGATCACCTTGGGATCGATGCCGTAGGCGAGCATGTGGCCATGGTCGCGATAGCCGGTGATGACCGAGTCCTTTTCGCCATCCAGCGCCGACTGCAGGCCGACCGCAACGGCTTCCTGGCCGATATAAAGATGGCAGAAACCGCCGATGAAACCCAAGCCATAAAGCTGACCCGCTTTCTCTTCGAAGCGGCGAATCATCAGCATCTGCTTGTAAAATTCGAGCAGCTCTTCGGTCGAGGCCTCGTACAATTTGGGCTCGTCGGGGCGCTCGCGGTTCGGCACCGGGGGTTGTGCCTTTACGGCGGCGGGAGCTTTTGCCACGTCTGGAAGACCTCATGACCTGGGGAGAGGAACGCGAGCCTATAGGCGCGATCCGGCGGGTTTATCAATCGCCTCCGTAAAACCTTCGGGTGAGCAGAAGTTTCCTCGCCCCAAGCAACTCCACGATTGCCCAGCGCGCGCCGCAGCGCTTAAGGCCAGATGCGATGAACGCAGCACCCCACCCCCTTCGCATCCCACAGTTCCGCGCTTACTGGGCGGCGCGCTTTTCGATGACGATCGCGCAGAACGCGATGATCATCGTCATCGGCTGGCAGACCTATACCATCGCCCGCACGACCATGTCGCCCGCCGGTGCCGCCGCACAGCTTGGGCTAATCGGGCTGCTGCAGTTCATTCCCTTGTTCGTGACGACGCCGATCACCGGTTGGGTCGCCGACCGATTCGACCGGCGTCTGATCACGCGCTGCACCGTGTCGCTGCAGGCGCTGTGCGCGCTGACCTTAGCCTTAGTGACCTACACCGAGGGTATGACCCTGCCGGTGCTGTTCTCGATCGCGGTGCTGCTCGGCCTCGGGCGCGCCTTTGCCGGGCCTGCTTTCGGTGCGCTCGCGCCCAATCTGGTGCCGCGCGAAGTGCTGCCAACCGCCATCGCGCTGAGCTCGATCTCGTGGCAGATCGGCACGATCATCGGGCCGGCGATCGGTGGTTTTGCCTATGCGGCGGCACCCTGGGGGGCCTATGCGGTGGCGACGGCACTGTTCCTCACCGCCCTGCTCGCGCTGTTCACGATCGGCCCCGTGCCGCGCTCGGTCACGGCAAGCAAGGCGCACCCGATTCGCCAGATCATCGATGGCCTGGCCTATGTCGGCCAGAACAAGCTCGTGCTGGGGGCGATCACGCTCGATCTGTTCGCCGTGTTTCTCGCCGGAACCAGCGCCTTGCTGCCCATTTACGCGCACGACATCCTGAAGGTCGGGCCGCAAGGGCTGAGCCTGCTCGCCTCCGCCCCAGCCGCCGGCGCGTCGGTGGTCGCATTGTTCTTCTCGTTCCGCCCAATCAAGACCAATGTCGGCCCAAAGATGCTGGGCGCGGTGCTCGTCTATGGCACGGCGACGGTGGTGTTTGGCCTGTCGCAGATCATGGCGCTCAGCCTCATCGCGCTGGCGGTGGCGGGGGCGGCGGACATGTTCTCGGTCTATATCCGCCAGTCGCTGATCACACTGCACACGCCGGACGACAAGCGTGGACGCGTCGGCGCGGTTTCGCAGCTCACCATTTCGGCGTCGAATGAACTGGGCGAAGCCGAATCGGGCTTCCTCGCCTCGGCGCTCGGGCCGGTCGGCGCGGTGCTGGTCGGCGGTGGCGGCGCGATTGTAGTCACGATCCTGTGGACCTATCTCTTCCCCAGCATCCGTAACGCCAAGACTTTCGACCCGCCCAAAAGCCCGCAAGATTCCCGCGATCTCGAACTGGAGGCCACGCCATGAAAGCCAACACGATCCTCGACACGATCGGCAACACGCCGCACATCCGCGTCCAGAAGCTGTTCCCGGGTGCCGAAGTGTGGATCAAGTCCGAACGCTCCAATCCGGGCGGGTCGATCAAGGACCGCATCGCGCTCGCCATGATCGAGGCAGCGGAAAAGGACGGCCATCTGAAGCCCGGCGGCACGATCATCGAGCCGACTTCGGGCAATACCGGCGTCGGCCTGGCGATGGTCGCGGCGGTCAAGGGCTATAAGCTCGTGCTGGTCATGCCCGAGAGCATGAGCCTCGAACGCCGCCGCCTGATGCTGGCTTACGGCGCGACCTTTGATCTGACCCCGCACGAAAAGGGCATGAAGGGCGCGATCGAGCGTGCCCTCGAACTCGTCGACCAGACGCCGGGTGCCTGGATGCCGCAGCAATTCGAAAACCCTGCCAATATCGACATCCACACCCGCACCACCGCGATCGAAATCCTCAACGACTTCCGCGATACCCCGATCGACGTCATCATCACCGGCGTCGGCACTGGCGGCCACATCACCGGCGTGGCCGAGCGGTTGAAGCAGGAATGGCCGAATCTGAAGGTCTATGCGGTCGAGCCCGCAGCCTCGCCCGTCATCTCGGGCGGTACGCCCGGGCCGCATCCGATTCAGGGCATCGGCGCGGGCTTCGTCCCCGCCAACCTCCACACACAGTCGATCGACGGTGCGATCAAGGTCGAGGCCGCCGACGCCAAGGCGATGGCGCGTCGCTCCGCCGCCGAGGAAGGAATCCTGGTCGGGATCAGCTCGGGTGCAACGCTCGCCGCGATCGCGCAGAAACTGCCCGAGCTTCCCGCAGGCTCACGCGTGCTCGGCTTCAACTACGACACGGGCGAACGCTATCTGTCGGTTCCCGACTTCCTGCCCGAAGGTTGATGTCGCAGTAACCCTTTTTCTGCGGTATAAGGCGTTCCGACGGGCGGGGGTCCGTCGGGGGCCAGTCATGCGTAAAATAATGATTTTCGTCAGCGTGCTGCTGGCGTTGTTCCAGATGTATTCGATGGTGGCTACGGGCGGCAGGGACAAAGCACCAACGGCAGCGAGCGTTGTCGCCGTAGCCCCGCGGGCGGTATTGGCCGCTGCCAGCGCCCCCAATGCCCCACAAATGGCACCAATCGTAGCCTCCGCATCCCCTCCCCAAAGCTGTTACCGCCAATATCAGACGAAGTTCCAGCAATGCCGCGCAGCCGACGAAGCCTGCCACCTCAATGCCGCGGACCAATGGGATCTGTGCGAGGCAACGGGCCTTTGGCCCAAATAACAGCTAAACCGAGCTGTATGGGATCGAATCCGGGCGCGCGCGGTGGCGTCCGGAATCGAGACATAGTGCGCCGTCGCGCGACGGCGTTTCAGTTTCCCTGCAGACTAGGCTAAAGCCGCCCGCAATCGTCGGAAAGGAGCTGGTCCTGTCCGACGTCCTCCGTAACAAAGCTGCTTTTGACCTCCATGCTCCCTCCCTTGCGCCCTGGCCATATGCTGCGCGCGATCGTGCTGCTGATCGCCGCAATGGCGATCCTGATACCCGCACTGATCGTGCATTTTGCCCCGCCGGTCGTCCGGCACCTCGTTGCACACCCCCTGCCGACGCGCGTGGTGCCGCAAGCCGAGGTGCCGCCCGTCGAGCCCGTCGCCTTCGAGGATCTCGATCCCGACGAAGCGCGCGCGTTCAACGCCAGCGTCCCGTTCGTCGAAGGCCCCAACCCGGCGGCCCGCCCCTTCCGTTTGCCAGGAGACGCCCCCCAGCAAGCCCGTGCGATCGACTGTATGGCGGCGGCAGTCCTGTATGAGGCCGGGGACGATCCGGTCGGGCAGCGTGCGGTGGCACAGGTCGTCATCAACCGCGTTCGCCACCCCGCCTTTCCCAAGACGATCTGCGGCGTGGTGTTCCAGGGGGCGGAACGACCGACCGGTTGCCAATTCACGTTCACCTGCGACGGAGCGTTGGTGCGACACCATTGGGCAGATGCCCAATGGGCACGCGCGCGATCGGTCGCAGTGGCGGCGCTGAACGGTGCCGTGTTCAGGCCGGTCGGCCATGCCACGCATTACCACACGAACTGGGTCGTGCCGTATTGGCAGTCGAGCCTGGACAAGATCGCTGCAGTCAACACGCATCTGTTTTTCCGCTGGACCGGCTGGTGGGGCACGCCCGCCGCGTTCAACCGCCATGTCTCGGCCGATGAACCCGTCATCGCCGCGCTCGCCGCCTATTCCGAAGCGCATCGCGGCATCGACACCGTCGTCGCGCCGGAGGGGGGCGTGGCGGTTGACGCAGCCGCAGCCGCCGCCCCACTCCCCCGCTCTTTGCCGGGGGATGCAAACAGCTTCCTGCTGACGCTAGACCCTGCCACGCTGTCGCCCGATGGCTTTGCACAGCTTGCGGCGCGCGCATGCGCAGACCGCCCTTATTGCAAGGTGATGGGCTGGACCGACCCGACCAAGACTCCAACGGCGCTGCCGCTGCAACCCGCGCAAATCGCCGCAATGTCGTTCAGCTACCTGCGCGATCAAGCCCATGGCTATGACAAGGCGTTGTGGAATTGCCGGGAGTTTCGGCGGTCTTTGCCAGCGCAGTGCATGAAGGCGCAAACCTTCCTGACCGCCGTCGCTGTCGTCCCGGAAAATGAGGCCCCGGCGGCCGTCGCCGCGGGCGCGCAAACGGCAGCCGCGCGCAGCTCGGTACCGGCACTCCCCGATGGCCTTGCAGGCGTGCGCCGCAAGGTGGAAACGCCTGCGGCAAAACCATCGCCGCCAACCAAAACGCCGCCGCCAGTTGCGACGGGAGGTAGCGAAGCGCGCTAACGCGTCGCCGGGCCGATGACATTCACCGGTGCCCCCCGGCACGGTGGAGGGGCGCGCGATGCGCCCCCCCTTCCTTTACGCGGCCTCGAACATCTCTGGCGGCAGCGCCATCAATGCTTCCGCGCCCGCCTCGATCTTGCGGCGCAGCGCACCCGCCTCGGGCATGATCCGCTCGGCGAAGTAGCGCGCGGTCACCAGCTTGGCATCGAGGAAGGCTGCATCGCCCTCGCCCGCGGCCTTCAGCTTGGTCGCCGCCGTCACCATCCGCAGCCACATCAGGCCAAGCGCGACGATGCCCATCAGGTGCATGTAGCTGTGCGCCCCGGCTCCGACATTGTCGGGGTTCTTCATGCCGTTCTGGAGGAACCACAGCGTCGCCTGCTGCAACTCGCCATTGGCCTTTTCGAGACGCGTAGCAAAATCGGCGGTTGCCGGATCTGCCTTGCCCGCCGCCACTTCATCCGTGACGACCTTGAACAACGCCTGCACCGCACGGCCGCCATTCTGGGCGAGCTTGCGGCCGACCAGGTCCATCGCCTGCACGCCGTTGGTGCCTTCATAGATCATCGCGATGCGCGCATCGCGGACATATTGCTCCATGCCCCATTCGGCGATGTAGCCATGACCGCCATAAACTTGCTGCGCGTTGGTCGCGATGTCATAGCCCTTGTCGGTGCCATAGCCCTTGATCACCGGGGTCAGCAGCCCGACCAGATCGGCGGCGAGTTGCTTTTCCTCGTCCGTAGCGGCGGCATGTTCCAGATCGACTTGCAGCGCCGCCCACAGGCACAAAGCGCGCAAGCCCTCGGTCAGCGCCTTGGCTTCCATCAGCATCCGGCGGATGTCGGGATGGACGAACAGCGGATCGGCTTTCTCGGTGGGTTCCTTCGGGCCGGTCAGCGCGCGACCCTGACGGCGATCCTGGGCATATTGCACGGCGTTCTGGTACGCGACTTCGGCCACGGCCAGGCCCTGCAGACCGACGCCGAGGCGTGCCGCGTTCATCATGATGAACATCGCGGCCAGGCCCTTCATCTCCTCGCCGACCAGCCAGCCGATCGCGCCGTCATAGATCATCACGCACGTCGAATTGGCATGGATGCCCATCTTGTGCTCGATCGAGCCGCAGGTGACGGCGTTGCGCGCGCCGAGGCTGCCATCGTCCTTGACCATGAACTTGGGCACCACGAACAGCGAAATGCCCTTCGAGCTTTCCGGCGCGCCCGGCGTCTTGGCCAGCACGAGATGGATGATGTTCTCGGTCAGGTCATGCTCGCCCGACGAGATGAAGATCTTGGTGCCAGTAATGGCGTAGGAACCATCGCCCTGCGGCTCGGCGCGGGTGCGGATCAGGCCGAGGTCGGTGCCGCACTGCGGCTCGGTCAGGTTCATCGTGCCGCCCCATTTGCCGCTGACCATGTTGGGGACGTACTTGGCCTTCTGCTCGTCCGAGCCCTTGACCAGCAACGCCGCGATCGCACCGTGCGTCAGCCCGGGATACATGGCGAATGCCATGTTGGAGGAGATCATGAATTCCTGAAACGCGGTCGAAACGACGTGCGGCATCGCCTGCCCGCCAAACTCCTCCGGTGCGCTGAGCGTGCCCCAGCCCGATTCGACGAACGCGTCATAGGCTTCCTTGAAACCCTTGGGCGTGGTGACCGATCCGTCGTCATGGCGGGTGCAGCCTTCCTGATCGCCCGAATGATTGAGCGGGAACAGCACCTCGGCGACGAACTTGCCGCCCTCGTCCAGCACGGCATCGACCACATCGGGCGTTGCATTCTGGAAGCCGGGCAGATCGGCATAAGCCGGAAGGCCGACCACATGATCGAGCACGAAGCGAACATCGCGAGCGGGGGGCGTATATTTCGGCATGGGGTTCAGTCCTTCAGGCGGCCTTGTGCGCCATTGGTTTCAAGCAAGGTGACGAAGTCGGCAAGTTCGGTAATCGCCGCATCGATATCGTGTTTTTGCGACTGGAGCAGCGCCATGCGCTCCCGACACCGCGCGATGGTGGTTGCCTTCTGCACTTGGCGGCCATCGCCAATGTCGTACAGGTCGATCATTTCGCGAATCTCGCCGAGACTGAAGCCAACGCGCTTGCCCCGCAAAATCCAGGCAAGCCGCGCGCGATCGCGCTGCGAGTAGATGCGCGAGGTGCCGCGCCGCTCAGGCGCGATCAGCCCCTCGTCCTCGTAAAAGCGCAACGCCCGTGCGGTTACGCCGAATTCGGCCGACAAATCGGAAATGGAAAAGTGATCGCGCGTCGGGTGGCGATCGATCACGGCATAGGCTGGACCGCTAGGCATGAGCGACAAATAGTTTACCCTTACGTGAACGTCAAGCTCAACCGCCGCCAGCGCAAAGCAACCGGCCCCGGCTATCGCGCAAGGTCGATGCCTCCGAGATCGACTCGCTGAGCCGTGCCACATCCAGTGCAGCGATCGACGCGCGATGGATGCAGACCTTTTGGCATCCATCGGGCACGCGCGGCGGAAAGACGATCCGGTCCCCCTCGAAACGGGCATCGAAGCTGCAGGCCGAATCGCCGCCTTCCCCGCCGCGATCCAAGGTGATGTGCAGCGTTTCCCCGACTCGAGTCACGGTGCCAGACCCGCCGCAATTCTGCTGTTCGTCATAATCGACAAACACGCCGATGCGGTACGCCGTTGCGCTCGGCACGATGCAAACGCGGTCGCTTTCGCGCGCATACAGACCCGTAATGTCGGTGCTGGCGGGGTCGGGGATGACGCCCGCCTGGATGGCAGCGGCCTCCAGCCCGACCGGGGTCGGCGTGGCCGCAGGCTTGGGCTCAGCGCGGTGACACCCGGCTAGAACGAGGACCAGCAGCAGCGCGGCCCGCTTCACGCGGCCGACACCAACCGATCGCCGTCGATTCGACGATAGAAGCAGCTCCGCTCGCCCGTGTGGCAAGCCGGGCCCGCTGGGTCGACGATCAGCCACACGGCATCCTGATCGCAATCGATGCGAATGTCGGCCACGCGCAATACATGGCCCGACGTCTCGCCCTTCTTCCACAGCGCGGAGCGGCTGCGCGACCAGAAATGCGCCTCGCCGCTTTCGACCGTCAACCGCAGCGCCTCGGCATTCATATGGGCGAGCATCAGCACATCGCCCGACACGCGGTCGGTCGCGACCGCCGTGATCAAGCCAGCGGAATCATATTTGGGGTCCAGCACCAGGCCGGTTTCGCGAAGGTCTGCCATGCCGCAGGTCTAGCGCCCGCAGCCGCCCCCGTCATCCTTCCGCTGTCATTCGGCGCGAATCGCCTTGATCAGTTCGGCTTTGGTCATGCGCGAGCGCCCGACAATGCCGATCTCCCGCGCCTCCTCCAGCAGGTCGCTCTTGGTGCGCTGGTCCAGCGTCCCGCCGCGATGGCGGAGTGTGCCCGCCGCTTTGGCGTTGGCGATTCCCGCCGCCTTCTGCTCAGAGGCCCCCTGTTTGCGCAGCGCTTCGTAGAGTTCGTCGTCCTTCACGCTGGGTCCGTGATCCTTCGCCATGCTCAATCTCCCGCGACCGATAACAAACTTTCCCGCAAAGCCGCCGAAACGAACAATGCGACCAATCGCTCCCCATCATGTGACAAAAGCGCGACAAACCGAATGGCGCTCCCTATATGCCGCCTCGAAGCTCTACCCTCCCCCAAAGGGCCCCCATGCTGACAACCAATCCGTTCGACGTCTCCCAAGATGGAGACACGCTGCATGAAGAGTGCGGCATTTTCGGTATCTCTGGCGCAGCCGATGCGGCGCGCCTGGTCGCACTGGGGCTGCACGCGCTCCAGCATCGCGGCCAGGAAGCGGCCGGCATCACCAGCTTTGACGGCACCGAATTCCACACCCACCGCGCGATGGGCCATGTCGCGGGCAATTTCGACCGCGAAGAGGTGATGGTCCCGCTGCGCGGCAGCGTCGCCTGCGGGCATGTGCGCTATTCGACCACTGGCGAAACCGCGCTGCGCAACGTTCAGCCGCTTTATGCCGACCTCGCCTCGGGCGGCTTTGCGATCGCGCATAACGGCAATATTTCCAACGCGATGCGGCTGCGGCGTGATCTCGTGCGGCGCGGTTCGATCTTCCAGTCGACCAGCGACACCGAGACGATCATCCATTTGGTCGCCACCTCCAATTACCGCACCGTCGTCGACAAGTTCATCGATGCGCTGAAGCGTGTCGAAGGGGCCTATTCGCTGATCGTGATGACGCCCGAGGGCATGATCGCCTGTCGCGATCCGCTCGGCATTCGCCCGCTGGTGATGGGCAAGATCGAGCAGTCGGACGGCAGCGAGGCGGTGATCTTCGCCTCCGAAACCGTCGCGCTCGACGTGGTCGGTGCCACCTTCGTCCGCTCGATCGAGCCGGGCGAGCTGGTGATGGTCAAGGGCAGCGAGATCACCTCGCACAGCCCGTTCGCGGCCGTAGCCCCGCGCCCGTGCATCTTCGAATTCGTCTATTTCTCGCGCCCCGATTCGATCTCGGAGGACCGCAGCGTCTACACCGTGCGCAAGGCGATTGGCGCGCAGCTCGCGATCGAAAGCCCGGTCGAGGCGGATTTGGTGATCCCGGTTCCCGATTCGGGCACCCCGGCGGCGCTTGGCTATGCGCAGGAATCGGGCATCCCGTTCGAGCTCGGCATCATCCGTTCGCATTATGTCGGACGCACCTTCATCCAGCCGGGCGACAAGGTTCGTCACTTGGGCGTGAAGCTGAAGCACAATGCCAATCGCGCGCTGATCAAGGGCAAGCGGGTCGTGCTGATCGACGATTCGATCGTGCGCGGCACCACCAGCCTCAAGATTGTCGAGATGATGCGTGAAGCCGGTGCCGCTGAAGTGCATATGCGCATCGCCAGCCCGCCGACGCGGCACTCCTGCTTCTACGGCGTCGACACGCCCGAGCGTGCCAAGCTGCTCGCCGCGACCAAGAATCTCGAAGAGATGGCGACCTATATCAAGGCCGACAGCCTCGCCTTCATCTCGATTGACGGGCTCTACAAGGCGCTCGGCGAACCGCAGCGCAACGCCATACGCCCGAGCCATTGCGATGCCTGCTTCACCGGAGATTATCCGACGACGCTGACCGATCAGGACGATGTTTCCTCGGTCGACCAGTTCGCGTTGCTGGCGGAACGGATGATCTGATCTTTACCGTTCGGACTGAGCTTGTCGAAGCACCGCCCTTTCTTCTAACGATTCAGAAAGTGCAGCCCTTCGACAAGCTCAGGGCGAACGGGAGTTAGCATATGACCGACAAGCCCCTCGCCAACCAGATCGCGCTCGTTACCGGTGCCAGTCGCGGTATCGGGGCGGCGACCGCCCAGGCTTTGGCGGCGGCGGGTGCACATGTCGTGCTGACCGCACGCACCGCTGCGGGACTGGAAGCGGTCGAAAGCGCGATCTTCGATGCCGGCGGGTCCGCGACAATCGCACCGCTCAACTTGACCGAGACCGACAGCATTGCCCGCCTGGGCGCGGCGATCGGAGAGCGCTGGCCTGCGCTCGACATCATGGTGCTCAACGCCGCGATGCTGGGGCAATTGTCTGCCGTGCCCGCGATCGACGTGAAGGAAATGGCGCAAGTCCTGACGCTCAACATCAGCGCACAGGCAGCGTTGATCGCGGCGTTCGACCCGATGCTGCGCAAGTCCAAACGCGCGCGGGTGATTGGCCTCACCTCCAGCGTGGCGCGCAAGCCGCGCGCCTATTGGGGGCTGTACGGGGCATCCAAGGCGGCGTTCGAAACGCTGCTCGCGTCCTATGGCGACGAAATGGAGCGGATCAGCAATGTCCGCACCGCAATCCTCGATCCCGGCGCGACGCGGACGGCGATGCGGCACAAGGCCTATCCCGGCGAAGACCCGAAATCGGTCAAGGAGCCATCGGTGGTGGCCGACCGCATCGTCGCGCTACTGACCGAGGATTTCGCGACCGGGCATTTCGAGCGGATCGGCTAAGCGCCCTTGACCAGCGTCACCTGTGCGACATCAATCCCGCCGCCGCGAAAGCCACCTTCGCAGTACATCAGATAATAGCGCCATAAGTCGATGAATTTTTGATCGAATTTCTTCGGCAAGCGACCGGAAACGACCGCCGCGTCAAAACGATCGCGCCAGCGGCGCAGCGTCTCGGCATAATGTAGCCCGAAGCCGTGCCGGTCGCGCCACTCGAGCCCGTTCTGCTCCGCGAGCGCGCGAAACCGGCTTTCCGACAACAGCATTCCGCCCGGAAAGACGAAGCGCTGTATAAAATCGACGTTCGCCGCATAGGCCTCGAAGATCGCGTCATCGATCGCGATATATTGAATCGCCGCGCGCGCGCCGGGCTTCAGCGCCCGTGAGATCGCCGCGAGATAGGTGCCCCAATATTCCTGCCCGACCGCCTCGACCATTTCGATGCTGGCGACGCCATCGTACTGCCCTGTCACGTCGCGATAATCGGTAAGCGACACGGTGACGCCCGTCAGCCCGGCGGTTGCGATCCGCGCGTTGACCGCACGCTCCTGCTCCGCCGACAGCGTGATCGCGTCCACCGCCAGCCCGCGTCGCGCAGCAGCCTCGGCAAAGCCGCCCCAGCCGCAGCCGATCTCCAGCACGCGCGCGCCCGGCGGCAGCGCCAAGCGATCCAGAATCGCCTCGTTCTTGCGCGCCTGCGCCGCTTCCAGCGACTCCTCGGTCACGACCGGTTCGGCAAACAGCGCCGACGAGTAAGTCAGGCTGGGGTCGAGCCACAGCCGGTAGAAATCGTTGCCCAGATCATAGTGAAACTCGATATTTCGCTTAGAACCGGTGCGAGAATTACGTCGCAAGCCATTACGCCAATGACGTAAAAGCCGCATCGCGCCCTGCGCGCGCCCGGCCCCGCCAAGGGTGCGTCGGTTGCGCATGAACAGTTCAAACAACACCGTCGGGTCTGGACTGCACCATTCGCCCTTCGACCAGGCAACGTACCAGCCTGCCGAGCCGCCGGTCACCAAGCGGCCCAGCGCGCGCCAGCGCACCAGATCAACCACGGCGTCAGGCCCCGGCGCTCGCCCGCCAAGCCTGCGCGTGCGCGTGCCGGGAAGGGTTGCCGTCAACGATCCTTCCGCCAAGCCGGCATCAATCCGGTCGAGCAAGCGGTCGAACAGAGTCGCGAGAAGGCTGGTCATCGCGGCTTCCCTCGCACCCTCAGGGCGCGCTCGCAAGCGGTTCAATGCGCCTGTTTTACTGCTGCCAGCGCCCGTTCGCGCGCCGCGCGGTGGCCGATGATCTTGGGCGGATAGGCAGCGGGCCGACATCCGGCTTCTTCGGGGTCGTGGATCGCGTCGCCGCGCACCTGCGCCAGTTCTGGCACCCACTGGCGAATATAGTCCCCGGCCTCGAATTTGGGCGATTGCACGAGGGGTGCCATGATGCGGACGAACATGTTCGCGTCGATCCCCGTCCCGGCGGTCCACTGCCAGTTGACCGCGTTGGACCCGTAATCGGCATCGACCAAGCAATCCCAGAACCAGCGCTCGCCCTCGCGCCAGTCGATCAGCAGATGCTTGATCAGAAAGCTGGCGGTAATCATGCGCACGCGATTGTGCATCCAGCCCGTAGCCCAGAGCTGTCGCATACCGGCGTCGACGATCGGATAGCCGGTGCGCCCCTGCTGCCATGCCTTCAGATCGGCGGCAGCGGCGGCTCCCGTGCGCCATGGCAACGTGTCGAGTGTCGGACGCCCGTTCCGGCTGCCATAGTCCGGAAATTGCAGGATCACATTTTGCGCATAATCGCGCCAGCCAAGCTCGCCGAGGAAGGTATCGACCGATCCGCTAGCCGCGGCCACCGCGTGCCACACTTGGGCTGCCGAGAGTTCGCCGAAATGCAGATGCGGCGACAGGCGCGAGCTGCCTTCGATCGACGGCAGATTGCGGGTCTCGTCATAAGTGGCGGCATGGCGTTTGAAGCCGCTGAGCTTGTCATGCGCGCCGACTTCGCCCGGGATCCAATCCGCTGCGAAACCCGTCGACCAATCGGGCTTGGTCGGCAACAGGCCCCATTCCGCAAGCCGGTCGCTACGGGGCCAGTCGGCGGGTGCGGCAATGGTCGACGGTTTATCCAGCGGGACTGGCGGCGGCATCTGCTGCTTGAGCGCGCGCCAGAACGGGGTGTAGATCTTATACTGCCCGCCGCTGCCGGTGGCGATCGATCCCGGCGGCGCGAGATAGTTGCCGTCATGGCAGACGAGGTCAAGCCGCTTCGCCACCGCGCGTTCGGCATTGCGCCACCACGGCTCGAAGTGGCGGATGCAATGCACGCGGCTTGCCCCGGTTTCGGCGGCGAGTTCCTCCAGCGCGGTCTCGCATTTCCCGCGCCTCAGGATCAGCCGTGACCCCGCCGCACGCAGATCGGTATCGAGGCCGGCAAGGCTGTAGTGCAGCCACCAGCGCGATGCGCCACCCATCGCATAGTGTTTGGGCGTCTCGTCATCGAGGACATACACGGGCACGACCGCCCCCTCCCCGATCGCAGCGGCAAGCGCGGGCTGATCGGCGAGCCGCAAATCGCGACGTAGCCAGAGGAGGGTTGGAGCGCTGGTCAAGGCTTGAGCAACGTGCGGTGGAAATTACGCGCACAAAGCCACAAAGACACAAAGGATTCCTTCACTGGAACGGGCTTGCGAGATTGGTGATCGCTCAACCCACGTCCTTCTTTGCGCCTTTATGCGAGTTTCCTTACTCCGCCCGCGGCTCTTTCTCCACCTGCCAGGTCTGGCCCTGGCTCAGCAGATGCTGGAGGTTGGGCGTCTTGCCCTTGGCGGCTTCGATATTCTGCGTAACGACTGCGCTTTCGAAGGTCGGGGCGGGATCGTCGAACAGCACGCCCAAAGCCATCGGGAAAGTGCCGAACGGCATTTCCACCAGCATGTGCGCCAACCCGCGATTGGTCTGGTCATGGACAATCACGCCCGCCGCCTGCCAATCGCCATCGACCACGTCGACGACCTTGAGCACCAGCCGTTCGCGATCCATCGTCAGGCCCTTGGTGCCGCCGTCGAACAGCAACGGCTTGCCATGCTCGACCCACATCTGGCTTCCCGCCGCATTCTTCTTCTCGGTGAAGGGCGCGAACACGTCGTCATTGTAGACGATGCAGTTCTGGAAAATTTCGACGAACCCCGTGCCCTTATGGGCATAAGCTGCCTTGAGCACGCCAACGAGGTTCTTGTGAACGTCGATCGCGCGCGCGATGAAGCGCCCGCCCGCGCCCAGCGCAAAGGCACACGGGTTGGCCGGGCGGTCGACCGAGCCGAACGGCGTCGATGGCGTGCGCGTGCCGACGCGCGACGTCGGCGAATATTGCCCCTTGGTCAGGCCGTAAATCTCGTTGTTGAACAGCAGCACCTGGCAATCGAGATTGCGGCGAATGAGGTGCATCGTGTGGTTGCCGCCGATCGACAGCGCATCGCCGTCGCCGGTGATGATCCACACGTCGAGATCGGGATTGGCGAGCTTCACGCCCGTCGCCACCGCCGGCGCACGGCCGTGGATGGTGTGGAAGCCGTAGGTTTCCATATAATAAGGGAAGCGCGACGAGCAGCCGATGCCGCTGACGAACACGGTGTTTTCGGGCCGTGCGCCAATCTCGGGCATGGTGCGTTGCACCGCCTTCAGGATCGCATAGTCACCGCAACCGGGGCACCAACGCACCTCCTGGTCGGTTTCCCAATCCTTGGGGGTGGACTTGGCGATGGGGGTCATGTCGTTCATCGGAGAAGACCTGAATGTTGGAAGCGGATTATGACAGGGCGGCCAAGGCGGCGTCGATCGCTGCCTCGATTTCGGAGATCAGGAAGGGCTGACCGGACACTTTGTTGAGCGGCTTGGCGTCGACCAGGAACTGGTCGCGCAGCACCGTCTTGAGCTGGCCGGTGTTCATTTCCGGAACCACGATCCGCTCATAACCCTTTAGCAAAGCACCCAGATTGCCAGGCATCGGCCAGATGTGGCGGATATGGATGTGGGCGACATCCAAACCCCTGGCGCGGGCGCGGCGCACCGCCTGGTGGATCGGTCCGAAGGTCGAGCCCCAGCCGACGATCGCCAGCTTGCCCGAGGTTTCGCCCAGTTCCACGATCTGGTCCGGCACCGCGATATTGGCAACCTTGTCGCGGCGGATTTCGGTCATCTTCTGGTGGTTTTCGGCACCATAATCGAGGTTGCCGGTGCCGACCGCTTTCTCGATCCCGCCGATGCGGTGGAGCAAGCCGGGCGTGCCGGGCTTCACCCACGGACGCTTCAATTTCTCATCGCGGCCATAGGGCAGGAATTTCCACTCGTCCGGATTTTCCGACGCGAGCTTGTCCTGCATTTCCTGCTTGCCGGCAAACTCGACCGGGAACGGGGCATAGCTGCTCATGTCCGGCACCAGCCACGGCTCCGCCGCATTGGCGATATAGCCATCGGTCAACAGCATCACCGGCGTCATATACTGCACCGCGATGCGCACCGCCTCGATCGCGCAATCGAAGCAATCGGCCGCCGAACGCGCGGCGATCACCGGCATCGGCGCATCACCGTTGCGGCCATAGACCGCCTGATAAAGATCGGATTGTTCGGTCTTGGTCGGCAGCCCGGTCGAAGGCCCGCCGCGCTGCGAATTGACGATGACGAGGGGCAGCTCGGTCATGATCGCCAGCCCCATCGCCTCGCCCTTCAGCGCAATGCCCGGGCCCGACGACGAGGTGACGCCAAGCTGCCCGGCATAGGATGCACCGATCGCCGAGGCGATTGCGGCGATCTCATCCTCGGCCTGGAAGGTGGTGACGCCATATTCCTTCAGGCGCGACAGGAAGTGCAGGATCGCCGAGGCGGGCGTGATCGGATAGCCGCCGAAGAACATCGGCACGCCAGCCAATTGCACGCCAGCGACCAGCCCCATCGAAATCGACTCGGCACCGGTCACAGTGCGGTAGAGACCGGGCTCGGCTGGGGCGACACCGATATGCTGCTGCTTCATCGGCCCGGAAAGCTCGGCAGTTTCGCCATAAGCATGGCCAGCGTTCAGCGCGGCGATATTGGCCTCGGCCAACACCGGGGCTTTGGCGAATTTCGACTTGAGCCAGTCGATGATCGGCTGCCGGTCGCGATCGAACATCCAGAGCGCCAGACCCAGCGTCCACATGTTCTTGCAGCGCAGCGCTTCCTTATTGCCGAGGCCGAAGGGCTTCACCGCATCGAGCGTCAATTGCGAAATGTTGAAGCTCAGCAACTGCCACTTGGCGAGGCTGCCATCGGTCAGCGGGTTGGCGGCATATTTCGCCTTGGCAAGGTTGCGTTCGCCGAATTCGCCTTCATCGGCGATGATCAGGCCGCCCGCCTTCAACTGGCCGACATTCACCTTCAGCGCCGCCGGGTTCATCGCGACGAGTACGTCGGGGGCGTCGCCTGCGGTCTCGATCGCGGTCGAGCCGAAATTGATCTGGAAGGCGGAAACGCCGAACAACGTGCCCTGCGGCGCGCGGATTTCGGCGGGAAAATCGGGAAAGGTCGCCAGATCGTTGCCGGACAGCGCGGTGGACAGCGTGAACTGCCCGCCCGTCAACTGCATCCCATCGCCCGAATCGCCCGCGAAGCGGACGACAACCGACTCGGCGGCGGGGTGGGCGGAGGCTTCTTGGGGGGTTACTTCATGCGCGGCGGTCGCCATTACGTCTGTCCTGCGGGATATCGTTGTCATGCCCCTTATGCCTCGGAAGGCGGCGGGCCAAGGTAGTTTGAGCGTAGCGGAAGGCAACCGTTGCTTTAGGGCAACGCCACAGCGCCGGTAAAGCGCGCTTCCTGATAGGCTTGCCCCAGCGTCAAAATCGCGCGCACATGCGCCTCGGCGAGCACCGCGACGTCGCGCCCATATCCCCCGCCAACGGTGCTCGCGAGCGCAATGCCGCGTGCGGCTGCGGCACGGCCGACAAAGGTGTCGCGCGCCACCAGCCCCTGCGGCGTCAGCGACAGGCGACCGAGCCGATCCTCCGCCAACGGATCGACCCCCGCCTGATACAGAATCAGATCTGGGCGATACGCATCGAGCATTGGCAGCAAGGTTTCCGCCAGCGCCGCAAGATAGGCGGCGTCCCCGGTTCCGTCCGGCAACGCGACATCGCAGGTCGAGCGTGCCTTGCGCGCCGGAAAATTCTTCTCGGCATGAATCGAATAGGTGGCGATTCCCGGATGCCCGGCGGTGAGCGCCGCCGTGCCGTCCCCCTGATGCACGTCGCAATCGACCACCAGCACCCGCCGCGCGTCCTCTTCGGCCAGACGGACCGCAGCGATGGCGAGATCGTTGAGCACGCAATAGCCAGCGCCCGTCGCCGCCAGCGCATGATGGCTGCCGCCCGCACTGTTCGCCGCAAAACCGCGTTCGAGGGCAAGTTTGCCCGCCAGCCACGTGCCGCCCGGCACCACCGCAGCGCGCGCCGCCACCGACGGCGTTACGGCAAAGCCGATCCGACGTTCCTTGTCGCGGGGGACGCGGGCGGCGAGCACCTCGGCGACATAGTCCGGATCGTGCGCGGCCTCGAGCCAGCGCAAGGGCATCGACACGGGTTCGTGCCATTCGATCGCGGCAGCTTCGGCGCGCAACAGATCGCGGATTGCGGCATTCTTGCTGAGCTGGCTCGGATTGGCGGATTGGCCGGAGGCGACATAGGCTGGGTGATGGACGACCGCGATCATCCCGCTTAGGTAGGCATGCAGCTGGCACAGACCAATGGAGAGATGCGTGACCCAACCCTATGTCCGCCCCGATGTCGCGGGTTTCCTCGAATTTCTCAACAATCTGCCCGGCCCCAAGATGCACCAGCTCGAACCCCCTGCAGCGCGCGCAACCTATGCCGCGATGAAGGACATTGCCGATCCCCCGGTTGGCGAGCTCGCCACCATCGCCGACCTCACCATTCCCGGTCCGGCTGGCGATATTCCCGCGCGGCTGTTCGACGTGGCGGAAAGCCGTACGCCGGGGCCGCTCATTGTCTTTTTCCATGGCGGCGGCTTTGTGATCGGCGACCTCGACACGCATGCCAGCTTTTGCGCCGAGGTTTCGCGCACACTCGATCTGCCGGTGCTGGCGGTCGATTATCGGCTCGCTCCCGAGACGCCCTGGCCCGCCGCGCCGGACGATTGCGAAGCGGCAGCGCGCTGGGCGGCCGACAGCCCCGCCGCATTGAGTCGCAAGGTCACCGGTCTGGTGACTTGCGGTGACAGCGCCGGAGGCAACCTCGCGATCGTCGTCGCGATGGCGCTGCGCGATACGCCCGCCGCTGTTCCGGTGATCGCGCAATTGCCCTTCTATCCGGCGACCGACACGACGCAGGACTATCCTTCCTACAGCCAGTTCGCCGAAGGGTATCTGCTGACCCGTGACAGCATGGACTGGTTCAACGCTGCCTATCAGGCCGAGGCGGAACACATCCGCGCTTCGCCCCTGAAAGGCGATCTCACCGGAATGCCACCGGCGGTGGTGGTGACCGCCAGCCTCGACCCCATTCGCGACCAGGGCCGCGCTTATGCTGCAGCGCTGGCGCGCGCGGGCGTTGCCGTCGTGTACCGCGAAGCGGTAGGGAACATCCACGGCTTCATCACGCTGCGCAAGGCGATCCCCTCCTCGGTCGGCGATGTGGCGGGCGCATTGGCAGCGGCCAAGACGCTGATCGCCGAGGCCGGCGCGTAACCCCATAAGGACCGTTCATGACCGATATCGCCACCCTGCCCTACCGCCCCTGTGCGGGGCTGATGATCCTGAACGCCGACGGAAAGGTCTTCGTCGGCCAGCGCATCGATGCCGAGGTCGAGGCATGGCAAATGCCGCAGGGTGGCATCGACGATGGCGAGGATGCGCAAACTGCGGCGATCCGCGAACTGGGGGAAGAAACCGGCATCGCCCCCGACAAGGTCGAACTGATCGCGATCGCGCCCGATGAGCTGTTCTACGATTTGCCGGAGGAACTGGTCGGCAAGGTGTGGAAGGGCAAATGGCGCGGCCAGCGGCAGCGCTGGTTCCTGTATCGCTTTCTCGGCAGCGATGCCGACATCGACATCGCCACCGCGCATCAGGAGTTCAAGGACTGGACTTGGGTTGAGCCGCATACCCTCCCCGAAGTGATCGTCGCGTTCAAAAAGCCGTTGTACGAACAGGTGCTTGCCGCTTTTGCGCCGCATCTGCGCTGAACCGAAACGCGCTGGCGACGAACGCTATTCCGTTACGGCAATTGCCGCTCTATCAGGTTCGCATGCTTGCCATGCTGATCTTCGCTGCGCCCGTCCTTCTGGGCAACGCCGATCCGGCACCACCCGTTCAAACCGTACCGGCCGCAACACCGCCTGCGCCCGCGCCAATTCCGCCAGCAGTCAAGGCGATGCTCGACGCCGCGATCGCGTCGAACAACGATGGCGAGATCGTCACCGTCGCCAAATATGCCCGCGCGGCCGCCCCCGAGGCGGCCAAGGCGATCGATGCGCAGGTGGCAGCCTGGAAAGCCGCGCAGGAAGCGAGCAAACGCGAGCGGATAGAGGATGCCGGGATTTTCGATCTGTGGCATGGCAAAGCCGAGCTGGGCGGCTATCTCACCACCGGCAACACCCGCGACGTTGGCGTCAGCGGCGCGATCGCGCTGACGCGCGAGAGCGTGCGGTGGCGGCACAAGGTCAATTTCGCCGCCGATTACAAGGAAAGCGGTGGGCTCATCAGTCGCGAGCATTTTCTTGCCGCGTATGAACCGAACTTCAAATTTTCGACGCGCGCCTATGTCTATGGGGCGACGCAGTTTGAGAGCGACCGTTTTCTTGGATATTACGACCGATATTCGGCATCGCTCGGTGCGGGATATAGCGCGCTGCGCGGCGGCGGGTTCAAGCTCGATCTCGAACTCGGGCCAGCCTATCGCAAGACCGATTTTACCGACTCCACCAAGGAGAATAGCGTCGCCGCGCGCGGCTCGGTCGATTTCGGGTGGAAATTGTCGAAAGCGATCAACCTGACCCAGGTCGCTTCGGCCTATGTTCAGAAGGTCAACTCGACCGTCAGCAGCACGACGGCGCTCAACGCGAAACTGATTGGCCCGCTCGCGGCGCAGCTGTCTTATGCGGTGCAATATGAAAGCACACCGCCAGTTGGCCGGGTCGGCACCGACACCACCAGTCGCGCGGCATTGGTCTATAGTTTCTGACATGCATGGGGTGGAGCGTGCGCGCGTGACCCGCTAGACCATCGTCATGGTGGGGATGACAGACGAGGAACGCGCAGCAATCGACCATGTCGCGACAGCGCCAATGCTGGCGCAGGTTGAAGCGTGGTCGGCGATCAATTCGGGCACACGCAATCTCGCAGGCCTGGCGCAAATGGCCGAATTGCTTGTGGCGGCTTTCGGCACGCTTCCGGGGGAGCCGGCGCTGGTTGTCGGCAACGCCGCACAGAACGTCGCCCCCGACGGCACGGTGACGGTGGTCGAGCACGGCAAGCATCTGCACCTGGTGGTACGGTCGGATGCGCCGGTGCAGATTCTGCTGACCGGCCATATGGACACGGTCTATCCGGTCGACCAGCCCTTCCAGACGCTCACCACGCTGCCCGACGGCACGCTGAACGGCCCCGGTGTTGCCGACATGAAGAGCGGGCTGGCGGTGATGCTGGCCGCCCTGTCCGCAGTCGAGGCGAGCCCGCTTGCCCCGCGCATCGGCTATGAAGTCGTGATCAATTCCGACGAGGAAACGGGCTCTTTCTCCTCATCTGCGCTGATTGCCGCAGCCGCGCGCGGCAAGATCGCGGCGCTGACCTATGAACCCGCGCTCCCCGATGGCACGCTGGCGGGCGCACGCGGCGGCACGGGCAATTTCTCGATCGTGGTAACGGGCAAAAGCGCCCATGCCGGGCGCAACCCCGACGAAGGCCGCAATGCCGTCGTCGCCGCTTCCGATCTGGCGCTGCGGCTGTTCGCACTGCGTAGCCCGACGCTCGCGGTCAATCCGGCACGGATCGAGGGCGGCGGCCCGAATAACGTGGTGCCCGACCATGCCGTGCTGCGCATCAACTTCCGCCCCGCCGACCACGCCGAGATCGCCCGCGCCCAGGCCGCGCTCGACCGCGTGACCGCAGACGTCGCAACCGCGCACGACGTCTCCATCGCCGTCCATGGCAGCTTCAACCGACCGCCCAAGCCGATCGACCCCGGTGCCGCAAAATTGTTCGCTCTGGTCAAGGAATGCGGCGCAGACCTCGGCCTCGACATTGCATGGCGCGCCACGGGAGGAGTGTGCGACGGCAACACCATCGCGGCATGCGGCGTGCCGGTGGTCGATACGATGGGAGCGCGCGGCGGCGCGATCCATTCGCCCGATGAATTCCTGATCGTCGAATCGCTGCCCGAGCGCGCCGCGCTTTCCGCACTCACGATCCTCCGTATCGCCCAAAGGGGGGCCTTGTGACTCACGTAATCCGCGCCGCGCGCGACAGCGACCTGCAACCGCTTTACGAAATGGCGAAATTGACGGGCGGCGGCTTCACCAATTTGCCGCCTGACCGCGCTGCCCTGCGCGCCAAGCTGGAACGTAGCGCCGCCGCCTTCGCCCGGATCGAGGACAGCAAGGCCGACGATCTGTTCGTGCTGGTGCTGGAAGACCTCGCGACCGGCGAAGTGCGCGGCACCTGCCAGATCTTCACCCATGTCGGGCAGAGCTATCCATTTTACAGCTATCGGCTCGGCACGCTGACGCAGCATAGCAAGGAACTCGGCCGCACCTTCCGCGCCGACATGCTAGGCCTGACGACCGACTTGGAAGGGTGCAGCGAAGTCGGCGGCCTGTTCCTGCATCCGGGCGAACGTGCGGGAGGCCTGGGCATGTTGCTGGCGCGCAGCCGCTATTTGTTCATTGCCCAGCACCGCATGCGCTTTGCCGATCGCGTGCTCGCCGAATTGCGCGGGATCATCGATGAAGCGGGGGGATCGCCCTTTTGGGATGGCCTTGCCGGGCGCTTCTTCGGGATGAATTTCCAGGACGCCGACCAGTTCAACGCGGTGCGCGGGCATCAGTTCATCGCCGACCTGTTCCCCAAGCACCCGATCTACATCGCCATGCTGCCCGAAAGCGCGCGCGCGGTGATCGGCCTGCCCCACCCTTCCGGCCGCGCCGCAATGCGGATGCTGGAGAATGAGGGGTTCGCTTACGAAAACTATGTCGACATTTTTGACGGCGGCCCGACCATGCTGGCCAAGACCGACCAGGTCCGCACCATCCGTGACGCTCGAACCGAGCGTGTGGCGGCGATTGACGGCGATGGCGGTGAACCCGCGCTGATTTCGCGCGGGCGATTGTCGGATTTTCGCTGTACCTATGGAGCCCTGCAAGCGCGCGAGGACGGCGTCGTGCTGGCGCAGGAAACCGCCGCTGCGCTGGGCGTCGCCGAAGGCGATACGATCAGCCATGTCGCGCGGAACTGAACGGGCATGATCCGCGAGATCAATTTCGATGGCATCATTGGTCCGAGCCACAATTATGCCGGGCTCAGCCACGGCAATCTTGCCGCGACGCGCAACGCCGGGGCGACCGCCTATCCGCGCCGCGCCGCGCTGGAGGGCGTCGCCAAGATGCGCGCGAATCTGGCGCTGGGGCTGACGCAGGGTATCCTCCTCCCGCATGACCGGCCTAACCGCCGCTGGCTGGCCGCCCTTTCGACCCGCTATGACGCGGCCGATCCTGTCCTGCAGGCGCAGGCGATGTCGGCCTCGGCGATGTGGGCGGCCAACGCCGCCACGGTGTCGCCCGCCCCCGACACAGGGGATGGACGCTGCCACCTGACCGTCGCCAACCTCGTCACCATGCCGCATCGCAGCCATGAGGCGGTGGAGACGTTGCGCCAACTCCGCCTCGCCTTTGCCGACCCGGCCTTTACGGTCCACGAGCCCATTCCCGCGCCCTTTGGCGATGAAGGTGCCGCAAACCATATGCGGCTGTGCGAACACCATGATGCAGCCGGAATCGAGCTGTTCGTTTATGGCGTATCGGGCGGCGGCTTCCCGGCACGCCAACGGCTTGAGGCGAGCGCTGCAGTGGTGCGCGCACACGCGCTGGACCCGGCCCGCACGCTGTTCATCGAACAGGCCCCCGAAGCGATCGCGGCAGGTGCCTTCCACAACGATGTGGTCGCAGTGTCCAACGAGCGCGTGCTCTTCACGCACGAACGCGCCTTTGCCGATCGCGAAGGCACCTATGCCGCAATTCGCGAACGCGCGCCCTGGGCCGAGATCGTGGAGGTTCCCGCCGATGCCGTCAGCCTGGCCGATGCGATCGCTTCCTATCTGTTCAATGCCCAGCTCGTGACGCTGCCCGATGCGACGATGGCGCTGATCGTGCCGCAGGAGGCGCGGGAGAACGCGGCCGTGTGGCGATGGCTGCAAACGATGCTTGCAGGCAACGGCCCGATTCGCAGGGTCGAGGTGGTCGACGTACGCCAATCCATGGCCAATGGCGGCGGCCCCGCTTGCCTGCGGTTGCGGGTCGTGGCGGATCCGGCGCGGGTCGACACCCGTTTTCTGGTGGACGATGCGCGGCTGAATCTCATCGCGCAGGTGATCGAGCAGCATTGGCCCGAGGCGATTGCGCCAGCCGATATTGGCGATCCCTCGCTTGTCGACCGCGTCGGCGCAGCGCGCACCGCGCTGCTGGAGACGCTCGGAATCGTCGAGTTAATTTACAAGTAACCATTCAGAACAATCACAAAGCGCGCAAATTCGCCATTGGCCCGACGCTTGCTTAACCCTTTTGCATGTTGACAAAATTCTGCAGCCTGTTCGTTATCAAGAACAAATTCGAAGCGTTCGCGGTGATCTATGCGCTGGCGCTCGGCGCGGTCGAGCGCGGGGTGCATTACCTCCAGCAATATCCGGGTATTGGCGGCTGGCTGCTGTTCGCGGTGTGCCCGATCGCCGTGTTCATGGCGGGCGCGCGCATCCTCGACTCGGTCGAGCACAACAGCGCCCCTTGAGGCCACTTTACGGGACAACAGGATAAGTTGATCGCACATCGGTCTTTCTGCTCTATCTGGAGCAGATCATGTCCGTCGCCCTGACCCATCTCCAGCGGCTCGAAGCCGAAAGCATCCACATCCTGCGCGAAGTCGCCGCCGAGGCCGAGCGCCCGGTGATGCTCTATTCTGTGGGCAAGGATTCGGCGGTTATGCTGCACCTGGCGAAGAAAGCGTTCTTTCCCGGCGTCCCGCCTTTCCCCTTGCTGCATGTCGACACGACGTGGAAATTCCGCGCGATGTACGACCTGCGCGACCGCGCGGCGCAAGCGGCGGGGATGGAGCTGATCGTCCACAAGAACCCCGAGGCCCAAGCGCAGGGCATCAACCCGTTCGACCATGGCAGCCTGCACACCGATCTGTGGAAGACCGAGGGACTGAAACAGGCGCTGGCCGCAGGCGGCTATGACGTCGCCTTTGGCGGTGCGCGGCGCGACGAGGAGAAGAGCCGCGCCAAGGAACGCATCTTCAGCTTCCGCTCGGCCAGCCAGCGCTGGGACCCCAAGGCACAGCGGCCCGAACTGTGGCACCTCTACAATGCGCGCAAGGCGAAGGGCGAGAGCATCCGCGTCTTCCCGCTGTCCAACTGGACCGAGCTCGACATCTGGCAATATATCCTCGCCGAAGACATCGAGATCGTCCCGCTCTATCTCGCGGCACCGCGTCCGACGGTGGAGCGCGATGGGGTGCTGCTGATGGTGGATGACGAGCGCTTTCGGCTCGCTCCCGGTGAAGTGCCGGTCGAGCGGTCGATCCGTTTCCGCACGCTCGGCTGTTATCCGCTGACTGGCGCAGTGGAGAGTACGGCATCGACCTTGCCCGAGGTGATCCAGGAAATGCTGCTGACGACCACATCGGAACGCCAGGGCCGCGCGATCGACCATGATCAGGCGGCGAGTATGGAAAAGAAAAAAGCGGAGGGATATTTCTGATGGCGACCAGCACTTCTCCCTCTCCCCTCCGGGGAGAGGGTCGGGGAGAGGGGCAATTACACGCGCCATTCCTCGACACAGCCCCTCTCCCCAACCCTCTCCCCGGAGGGGAGAGGGAGTATTTGCCAGACGCCCTCATCGCCTCGGACATCACCGCCTATCTCCTCCAGCATCAGCGCAAGTCGCTACTGCGCTTCATCACCTGCGGGTCGGTCGATGACGGCAAGTCGACCCTGATCGGCCGCTTGCTCTACGATTCGCGCGCAATTTTCGCAGACCAGCTTTCCGCGCTGGAGGCCGACAGCAAGCGTGTCGGCACGCAGGGTCAGAATATCGACTTCGCCTTGCTGGTCGACGGGCTCGCCGCCGAGCGCGAACAGGGCATCACGATCGACGTCGCCTACCGCTTTTTCGCCACCGAAAAACGCAAATTCATCGTCGCCGATACGCCGGGCCACGAACAATATACCCGCAACATGGTCACGGGTGCCTCGACCGCCGATGCCGCAGTGATCCTGATCGATGCGCGCAAGGGCGTGCTCACCCAGACGCGCCGCCACAGCTTCCTCGTGCACCTGCTGCGCCTGCGCCACGTGGTGCTGGCGGTGAACAAAATGGATCTGGTCGGCTATGATCAAAGGGTGTTCGACACGATCGTCGCCGATTACCGCGCCTTTGCCACCGCGATCGGTATCACCGATTTTACTGCGATCCCGATTTCGGGCTTTGTCGGCGACAATATCGCCAGCCGATCGGACGCGATGCCCTGGTATGCCGGCCCGTCGTTGATCGAGCATCTCGAGAGGATCGATGTCGAAACCGATGTCGCACAGGCGCGACCGTTCCGCATGCCGGTACAATGGGTCAACCGGCCCGACCTCGATTTTCGTGGTTTTTCGGGTCTGATCGCGAGCGGTCGCGTAAAGCCTGGGGATGCCGTGCGCATCCTGCCCTCGGGCCGCATCAGCCATATCGCGCGCATCGTGACGATGGACGGCGATTTGCCCGAAGCGGTGGCGGGGCAATCGGTCACGCTGACACTGGCCGACGAAGTCGATTGTTCGCGCGGCGATGTCATCGCCACTGCCGACAATCCGCCCCAGGTCGCTGACCAATTCCAGGCGACGATCGTATGGATGGCGGAGACGCCGTTATTGCCCGGGCGCAGCTATTGGCTGAAGCTCGGCACCCAGACGGTCAGCGCGACGGTGCAGGAGCCGCGCCACGCGATCGACGTCAACACGCTGGCCGAATTGTCGGTCAGGACGCTCGCCCTCAACGATATCGGCGTGGCCGAAGTCTATACCGATCGCGATCTGGTGTTCGAACCGTTCACCGAAGGTGCCGATCTTGGCGGCTTCATCCTGATCGACCGCGCGACAAACGCCACCGTAGCTGCGGGAATGCTCCACTTCGCGCTGCGCCGCGCGCAAAACGTGCACTGGCAAGCGGTCGACATCACCCGCGCCGCGCACGCCGCGCAAAAAGGCCAGACGCCGCGCCTGCTGTGGTTCACCGGCCTGTCGGGATCGGGCAAGTCGACGATCGCCAATCTGGTGGAAAAGAAACTGTACGCGCTCGGCCGCCACAGCTTCCTGCTCGATGGCGACAATGTGCGCCACGGTCTCAACAAGGATCTGGGCTTCACCGACGCCGACCGGATCGAGAATATCCGGCGCGTCGGGGAAGTCGCCAAGCTGATGACCGATGCGGGGCTGATCGTACTGACCGCCTTCATCTCGCCCTTCCGCGCCGAACGCGAGATGGTACGGGCGATGCTGCCCGAGGAATTCGTCGAGATCTTCGTCGATACGCCGCTGGCCGAGGCGGAGGCACGCGACGTGAAAGGCCTCTATGCCAAGGCCCGCGCGGGCAAAATCGCCAACTTCACCGGGATTTCGAGCGCCTATGAAGCGCCCGAACGCCCCGACATCCGCATCGACACGTTGCGCGAGAGCCCCGAAGCCGCCGCCGAGCGGATCGTCGGACATATTATGGGCGTGTGGAGTCCCGACCTTTGAGTGCGCAAACCGACGCCCAACTCGCCCGCTCGGTCGCGCTTGCCGCTGGCGAACTGCTGCTTGGCCTCTGCAAAGCAGGGGCGTGCGCCGATACCGAGCTTGGCGATCGCGGGGATGCCGAGGCCAATGCGCTGATCCTGCGGCTGCTCCACGCCGCACGACCCGATGACTTTATCCTGTCGGAAGAGGCACGCGATGATGGCGCGCGCTGCGCCGCGCAGCGCGTATGGATCGTCGATCCGCTGGACGGCACGCGCGAATTTCGGGAACGGCGCGCGGATTGGGCGGTGCATATCGGGCTTGCCATCGACGGTGCTCCGGTGACGGGGGCCGTGGCCCTGCCCGCCGTACAGCGCGTCTTTGCCACCGACGATGCCTTCGCCTCTCCCCAGCCCGCTCCGGCGCGCCCGCGCATGGTGGTCAGCCGCACGCGCGCGCATCCGCTGGTGCTGCGTGTCGCCGCGGCGATCGGCGCGGATCTGGTGCCGATGGGGTCGGCAGGAGCAAAAGCGATGGCGGTGGTGCAAGGCGATGCCGAAATCTACCTGCACACCGGCGGGCAATATGAATGGGACAATTGCGCGCCCGTCGCGGTGGCCCAGGCGGCGGGCTTGCATGCCTCGCGCATCGACGGATCGCCGCTACGCTACAATTGCCAAAATCCGTTGCTGCCCGATTTGCTGATCTGTCGCCCGGAATATGCGAGGCCGGTGTTGGCGGCGGTCGCGGCGGAGAATCCCGCGTCGGGATGAACCCCCTCGAAACGGCCAATTGTTTCGATGGTGAATCGGCATTAAACCTCGCCTGACCGGACGCCCGTCCGCTCGGGGAGATACATCGGTGCGGCTGTTTTCGGGACTGTTCCTGCTGCTGGCAGGTCAGGCGTTGCTGGTTGCCGTGCTGCCGGGCAGCGCGCTGATCGTCAATCTGCAGCGCGGACAACATGCTTATCTTGAAGCGCAGGACCGCCAGTCGCTCGTCGCGTTGAGCGCCCTGATCGCGTCACAGATTCGCGCGGGCACGCCTCTGGCGGGTGCCTTGTCGGCCGCGCAGGAGTTGGAAGATCACAACACCGGGGTCGGCGACGCGCTCCCTCCGCTAAAGAACCGCGTCGCGCTCTATACCGTGACGGGTCAGCGCCTGGCAGGGGCAGCACCGGATGCAGACGGTGTCCGCGCCACCCATCCGGTGACGCTGGCCGGGCAAACGCTCGGCGTCCTCAAGATTGTCTCGGGAAGCGCGGAGACCCAGGCAAGCTACGCCTTCGTCCGCGATCAACTGCTGGGGATCGCGGTGGCCGCGTTCGCAACGCTGCTGATCCTGCTTGGCTGCGGCCAGGGTATCGCTGCGCGCTGGACGCGCCCGCAACGCGCGCTATTTCGCGCCAGTCGCGCGATTGCGCATGGCGATTTCGAAACCGATTTCTCCGAAACCGGCCCGGTCGAAACGCGCGCGACCATGCGCAACCTCAGCCACATCGCCCGGCGGTTCGACCGGCTCGAATCCGCACGACGGACATGGTTGGTGGCGGTGTCCGAAGAATTACGGGTTCCCGTTCTTCGGCTCGGTGAAAACGTTGCCGCGTTATACCACAAGATGCCGGACAATCAGCGGGATTTCGCCGAGGTGGCGGAAGGCGTGCAACGCTTGCAGGAAATGGCGGAGGATCTGCACGCCGTCGCGTTGGCCGATCTCGGTCGCCTGCCCGTTACCTTCGCGACGGTCGATCCGGTCGCGCTGATCCACAATGCGGTGTGGGCCAATAGCCGCCGCGCCAAGGCGCAATCGGTGTCGGTAGAACCCGGGCAATTGCCGTCCACGACGGTACTGGTGAAATGGGACGGTGCCCGGATCGAGCAATTGTTCACCGCGCTGATCGAAAGCAGCCTGCGCTACACGCCAGCGGGAGGACGCATCGCTCTGGGGCTTGAGGGGCATCGCAATGCCTGGCGGCTGATCATCGACGACAGTGCGCCGGGCGTCGACGTCGGGCTGGCGCAGCACTTGTTCGAGCCCTTCTATCGAACCACAAAATTGCCGGGGGAGTCCGTGACGACCTCGGGTCTTGGCCTTGCCACGGCCCAAGCCATCGTCGAGGCGCATCACGGACGAATCGAGGCCGGGCCCTCTCCGCTGGGCGGCTTGCGCGTCACGGTCATTTTACCGACGACACCGCCAAGCGCGTGACGGCCGAGGGTCGATCCCTCCATAATTGTGCGTCGCAACATTTCTGAACAATATTCGTAACGCACACGACACGAAACACGCACACGGAGCCCCGACAGTTCTTAAGAACGGGGGATCCAATGAACATCAAGCACAACACTGTAACGGCTCGGCTGCTCGCGGCGACCGCATTTTGCTCGATCATCGCCGTGTCGCCAGCCTATGCGGCCACTGCACCCGAGACCGCGCCGACCGTGCCCGCCGCCGCCAGCGAAGGGGACCAGCTTGGCGACATCGTGGTCACGGCTGAGAAGCGGCCGCAAACCGCGCAAAGGACTCCGATCTCGATTTCGGTGCTGAGCGGAGCCGATCTTGCAAACCGGCATGTCGTTTCGCTCGCCGATCTCACGGACGGTTCGATCCCGTCGTTGAAGGTCGCGCCTTTCTATTCGCGCAACTCCGCGCTGATCGTGAATATTCGCGGTGTCGGTGTGCTGTCGGACGGCAACCAGCCCGCACGCGACCAGGGTGTCGGTGTGTACGTCAACGGCGTCTATCTCGGCCGTGCGCAGGGCCTCGGCACCGCGCTGTTCGACATTGACAGCCTGGAAGTGCTGAAAGGCCCGCAAGGCACGCTGTTCGGTCGCAATACCGAAGGCGGCGCGATCAACATCACCACCAAAAAGCCGACCGGGGATTTTCACGCAAACCTGATCGCCGGGGCCGGCAATTTCGGCAGCTACAAAGCCGAGGGACATATCGACTTGCCGTCGGTCGCTGGGATTGCGCTCAAGATCGATGGAGTCGTCAGCCACCGCGATCCGCTGGTGAAAAACACGTTGACGGGTGCATCGGGCTTCAATGCTTACGACAAGCGCGGCGTTCGCGTGGAAGCGCTGTGGAATCCGACATCGGATTTCAGCGCCGATTACGCGTTCGACTCCTCCTATGACGCATCGACCTCGCTGTATCTGCAACTCCTTGGTCTCGGCACCAACAAGCAGGCTGCCCTCGGCACCGTCCAGGCGACGCGCGCGGACGTGGCCAATGTCGGCGTTCCCGAACAGCCCAGCGTCGGCAAGGTACACGGCCATGAGTTGAACCTGGAATACCGCCCGGCGAGCAACCTGACGCTCAAGTCGATCACTTCCTATCGCGCCCTGACGCAGAGCCAATATGATAACGGCTCGGCTTCGACGACGATGTCGAACGCATCCGGCGTGTTCACCAACGTCGCGTTCAGCCGCTACAGCCTGGCGCAGTTCCGCCAGAACCAGTTCAGCCAGGAATTCCAAGCAATCGGCGAACTCGGCCGCCTGAAATATGTCGCGGGTGCGCTGTATTATCGCGAGAACGTGCAGGACAACGCCCAAGCCTTTGCCACCAACCAGTTCACCGATGCGGCGGGCAGCGCCTACACCATCCTTTCGCTCAATTATGATGCGCAACGGATCGATCGCGCTAGCCATGTCAGCACCACCAGCGTCGGTGCTTTCGGCCAGGCGACCTATACCCCGGCATTGCTCGACGACGCGATCCACGTCACCGGCGGCCTGCGCTGGACGCGGGACGCGAAGCACGGGCAGCTTTTCACCGTAAACGGTGCCAGCCCCGTCGTGTTCGGCGTGACCGGTACACGCTATCTCGATGCGCATTGGTCGCGGGTCGATCCGATGGTCAACGTGCTCGTCGATGTGTCGCGCGACATCCATGTCTATGGCAAGTGGAGCACGGGCTATAAATCGGGCGGTGCCAACTCACGCTCGCTGCAATATCTCGCCTTTAACCCTGAGTCGGTGTCGGTGTTCGAAGCCGGGCTCAAAACCGAGTTCTTCAACCGCCACGCGCGCTTCAACGTTTCGGCTTATGCCGGCACCTACAAGAACGTGCAGGTCGATTTCTCGGGCCTGTACGAGACGGTCATCAACGGCGTGCTGACGCGCAGCAACCGCACGACCACCGAAACGCTCAACGCGCCTGGCACCGGCGGCATCCACGGCGTCGAAGCCGATTTCAAACTGACCCCGCTTCCGCACCTGACGCTCGGTGCATCCTATGCCTACACCTATGTGCGGATCCCTTCGACGGCCAACCCATTCCCGGCGACGGCAGGCGGCACGGTCAACAACACGCCGGTGGAAATCTACCAGACCTACACACCGGAACACGGTGCCAGCGGCACGATCGACTATGAAATCCCGCTGGAGGGCGCGACGGTCCGCGCGCATCTCGATGGCAATTACGACAGCGGCTTCTACGCCAACGCGACCGACCCGCTCTTTCTGGGGGCCGGCAATGCGGGCAACGTGTACCAGCCGAAGGGCGACAGCGCGTTCATCGTCAACGGCACGCTGGCGCTGGCCGATATCGACATGGGCCGGGGCGACGCGCGCGTGACCGTTTCGGTCTGGGCGCGCAATTTGTTCAACGAACAGCATGTGTTCTACCGCGCGCTCAGCCTCACCAGCGGTCTCAACGGCTTCTTCAACGAAGCCCGGACCTTTGGCGGGCAGGTGCAGGTCAAGTTCTAAGACGATCCGATCCCGGAGACAGACCATGAAGATCGCCCCGTTTCGACTGAGACTTACCTTTGCCGCAATGGCTGCGGTAATGTTGGCGAGCGGGGCGGCAGGTCTGCCCGCCCGGGCCGATACCCCGATCGCAACGGCGGCACCGCATGAGCGGTTGCTGCCGTTGCAGGGCGGACGCAACTTTCGCGATCTAGGCGGCTATCGCACCGCCGATGGTCGCCACGTCAAATGGGGCCTGCTGTTCCGCTCCGGCTCGATGCACGGACTGACCGACAGCGATTATGCCTATCTCGAACGGCGCGGCATTCGTGTCGTCTGCGACTTCCGCGACACGCGCGAGCGCGCTTCAGAGCCGGTCAACTGGCCCGCAGCGGGCGCACCGCACGTGCTGAGCGACGATTACAAGCTCGACATGGCGGGCTTCATGCCGGCCGGACCAATGAAAGACTGGACCGCCGAATCCGCCCGCGCGGCCATGGCGGCGAGCTATCCGCATATGCTGGTGCAGTTTCACGACCAATATCGCCGGATGTTCGATGAATTGCTGGCGGGTCATGCCCCGCTCGCTTTCAACTGTTCGGCTGGCAAGGACCGCACCGGCGTCGCCGCCGCGCTGTTGCTGACTGCGCTTGGCGTGCCCCGCGCGACCGTGGTCGAGGACTATCTGCTTACCAACCGCTATCTCAACGCCAGAACGCTGCTGGCGAAGGACAGCAAGGCGACCGCCGGTTCGATCGGCCAAATGCCGTCACCGGTGATGCAGGCGCTGCTCAACGCCGATCGCAGCTATATCGAGGCCGCCCTGAAGGTGCTCGATTCGCATCGCGGCGGCGCGCGCGGCTGGCTCCGCGACGAAATGGGATTGTCGGACGCAGACCTCGCCCGCTTGCGCCGCGCCTATCTCGAATGACGCCTATCCTTCCCCGACATCGGGGAAAGGGCAAAACCTAGCAGGATCTTTTGAAAAGCGAACGCGCACACGGCGTAGCGGCGGCGTCCGTCGCTGCGGCCCGCCGCCGTGCCTGTCGCGGCGTTGCCGGGAACCCCGGTAACGTCCTGCGATCAGACACTTTTGAAAGAATGGTGCACCCAGAGCGATTCGAACGCCCGACCCTCAGATTCGTAGTCTGATGCTCTATCCAGCTGAGCTATGGGTGCGTGGAGACGCGCTGTTAGCGGCGTCTTTTGAGAGATGCAAGTGCGTTGCGTGACCTTTCTCATCGGCATAGAGCAATTCGTGATGACGCCCCACCCCCTGCCCGCCCGCCCCACCCGCCTCGCGCTGGGGTTTATCCTGACAATCGCCCCGGCATTGGCGGGGTGTGCCGCGCAAACCTCGACCCGCTACCCGTCGCTGCTGCCCCGCGCGATCGAATCGCGCAGCGATGCGG
>NZ_RWKS01000024.1:0-49670 GCF_003985085.1 Sphingomonas sp. TF3
GAAAATTGGGCGGCGCTGAAACAACATGGGCTGAAACGCGGAGCCTATCATTATTGCATGCCGGATTTCACCGCGCAGGAAATGGCCGATCTGTTTCTGAGCGTCTATCACCCCAGCAAGGGTGATCTTCTGCCGACGCTGGATGTGGAAGATGAATATGTCCACGCCATTCAATCGGGAACCAAAACGCGCGCGCAACTGGTTGCGCAGATCGTCGAATTCGGCAAAATCCTGGTGACGGCGACGGGTCATCAGCCGTTTCTGTATATCCGCAAGGACATTGCCGATTTCCTCGGCAATCCACCGGAATTTGCAGCGTTTCCGCTATGGCTCGCCAATTATAACCATCCGCCGACGCCGCCGGTGCCAAAACCGTGGACCGGCTACACGTTGTGGCAATATTCCGAGCAGGGTCACCTCGCGGGTGTCCCCGGCAGTTGCGATCTCGATTATCTGAACGGGCCGCCCGCGCTCCTCGACTCGTTCGTGATTTAACGCGAATCCTGCGGCGATGGCGGTTCCGATCCTTTGGCCATCGCCGCCCTATCGTGAGGCGAGTTGATTTCACCCGCCGCCCGCGCTAATGCTTGTCTATTCCGAAATCGGGAATTCTCGTCATCGGGCCTTGGCAGGCCCGGACGGCGGGCCCATGTCCTGATCTTGGCCAAGAAAACATGAGTGCACAGCCCGTGGCGAAGACGACCCCCCTCGAATTCATCCGACAGGTTCAGGCCGAGACCAAGAAGGTCGTATGGCCGACCCGGCGCGAGACGATCATGACCGGCGTGATGGTCGTCATCATGACGACGCTGCTCGGCCTGTTCTTCTTCATCGTGGACACCGGCTTCGAGGCGATCGTCAAGCTGCTGCTCAGCCTCGCCAAATAATCTAGGTAAACGAACACATGGCACGCTGGTACATCATTCACGCTTATTCGGGTTTCGAGGGCAAGGTCCGCGATTCGATCATGGCCGAAGCGACCCGCATGGGGCTCGAGCAACTGGTCGAGCAGATCGAGGTTCCGACCGAAACCGTCACCGAGGCGCGCCGCGGCAAGAAGATCTCGGTCGAGCGCAAGTTCATGCCGGGCTATGTGCTCGCCAAGCTCAACATGAACGACGACGTCTATCACCTCGTCAAGAACACCCCCAAGGTGACCGGCTTCCTTGGCCCGAACGGCAAACCGCAGGCGATCCCCGAGGCGGAAGCCGCGCGGATGCTCAACACCAAGGAAGAAGCCGCCGCTGCGCCCAAGCAGAAGATCAAGGTCGATTTCGAAATCGGCGATTCGGTCAAGGTGCTCGACGGCCCGTTCGCGAGCTTCAACGGCATTGTCGAGGAACTCGATTTCGACCGCAGCCGCGTCAAGGTGTCGGTGTCGATCTTCGGTCGCGCCACCCCGGTCGAGCTGGAATTCGAACAGGTCGAACGCAGCAAATAAGCGTTTTTGCCGGGCGCGGCGTCGCAACCGCCGCGCCCGCATTTTACAAAAAGCTGGCGCGCCATGCGCCACGCTTTAGGACCGTCCTTCACGCCCGCCGATTACGGCGGCTGACCGAGAGGGACCATGTCGATCCACCCCGCCCCCACGCCCGCGCACGGCCCCAGCCCCTTTTACTACCATCTCTATTTTCAGGTGCTCACCGCGATCGTGCTCGGCGCGCTGGTGGGGCATTTCTGGCCAACGACGGGCGAAGCGCTGAAACCGCTGGGCGACGGCTTCATCAAGCTGGTCAAGATGGTGATCGCGCCGGTGATCTTCCTGAGCCTGGTCAGCGGCATCGCCGGCATGCGCGAGTTGAAGTCGGTGGGGCGCGTCGCGCTCAAGGCGTTCGGTTATTTCCTGTTTTTCTCGACGCTGGCGCTAATCCTTGGTCTGGTGGTCGCCAATGTCGTCCACCCGGGCGCGGGCATGAACATCAATCCGTCAACGCTCGATGCAGGCTCGGTGGCCGGTTATGCGCATCAGGCGCATGAAACGACCTTTGTCGGCTTCCTGATGTCGATCATCCCCAACACGATGGTCTCGGCGCTGACCGAAGGATCGATCCTGCAGACGCTGTTCGTCGCGGTGCTGTTCGGCATCGCGCTGACTTTGGTCGGCGAAGCGGCCGAGCCGGTGCTCGATCTGATCGAGCGGCTCGCCCTGATCGTGTTCCGCATCGTCGGCATCCTGATGCGCGCGGCCCCGGTCGGCGCGTTCGGCGCGATCGCCTTCACCGTCGGCAAATATGGCGCGAGCAGCCTGATCAATCTCGGCGGGCTGGTCGCGACCTTCTATTTCACCTCGATCGTATTCGTGCTGGTCATTCTCGGCGCAGTGGCGCGGCTACACGGTTTCTCGATCCTGCGCTTGCTCGCCTATTTGAAGGCCGAGTTGCTGCTGGTGCTCGGCACCTCTTCGTCCGAGGCGGCCCTGCCCAACCTCATCACCAAGCTGGAGGCGGCGGGGTGCGACAAGGGCGTGGTCGGGCTGGTCGTGCCAACCGGCTATTCGTTCAATCTCGACGGCACCAATATCTACATGACGCTGGCCGCCTTGTTCATCGCGCAGGCCTGCAACGTGCCTTTGTCGATCGGCGACCAGTTGCTGCTGGTCGGCGTGGCGATGCTGAGTTCGAAGGGCGCGGCCGGGGTGACCGGGGCGGGCTTCATCACGCTGGCCGCCACGCTGTCGATCGTGCCGTCGGTGCCGGTCGCGGGCATGGCGCTGATCCTGGGCGTCGATCGCTTCATGAGCGAATGCCGCAGCCTGACCAACTTCATCGGCAATGCGGTCGCGGCGATCGTCGTCGCGCGCTGGGAGGGCAAGCTCGACCGTGCCAAATTGGAGGAGGTGTTGTCGGGCGGGGCGCACCGTTTCGGCTGAAATAGACCGCACCCCCTCCCGTTCGGGCTGAGCTTGTCGAAGCCCTGCCCTCCCACTGCGGGGCGCTCGCAAGGGGAAAGCAGCCCTTCGACAAGCTCAGGGCGAACGGGAGGTATGCATGCGCTCGATCTACGCCCGAACCGCCCCCGCTTGCGCCAATCCCCCCAAACGCTACGCTCGCGCTTTACCCGCCCCCCGAGGACCTTCCAGTATGCGCATCTTCGCCCTTCTGCTTGCCGGCACCCTCCTGACCAGCGCTGCGCAAGCGGCCACTCCAGCGGCGGACGAAGCGCTCGATCTGGCGAAGAAGGCGATCGCGCTGCGTTCGGTCAAAGGCCCCGGCAATCAGACTCCGCAGGTCGCCGCTCTGTACAAGGCGGCGCTGGTCGCGGGCGGCTTTGCCGACAAGGACGTCGAGATCGTGCCGGTCGACGACACCGCCTATCTCATCGGCACCTGGCCGGGCAGCGACCCCAAGCTCAAGCCGCTGGTCATTTCCGGCCATATGGACGTGGTCGAGGCCAAGCCCGCCGATTGGCAGCGCGACCCGTTCACCGCCGTGGTCGAAAATGGCTATCTCTACGGGCGCGGTGCGACCGACATGAAGCTCGACGGCACGATCGCCATCGCCGCGCTGAATGACCTGCGCCGCACCGGCTACAAGCCCAAGCGCACGATCATCATCGAGTTTTCGGGCGACGAGGAAACCGCGATGAAGACCTCGGCGCTGATCGCCGAGCGGCTGAAGAACGCCGAACTCGTGCTCAACATCGATGGCGGCGGCGGCGTGCTCGATGAGACCACCGGCAAGCCCAAATATTGGACCTGGAACGGGGCTGAGAAAACCTATGCCGATTTCCGGGTGACCGTCACCAACCCCGGCGGCCATTCGTCGATGCCGCGCCCGGTCAATGCGATTGTCGAACTGGCCAAGGCGCTCGAAAAGGTCGGTGCCTATCACTTCACGCCCGAACTGAGCCCACTGACGCGCGAGGCGCTGGCCAAGGCCGCGCCGTTCGAGGAACCCGAAATCGGTGCCGCGCTGAAGGCCTTCGTCGCCAACCCGACCGACAAGACCGCGATCGCAACGCTAACCGCCAACCCGGCGACGGTCGGCAAGATCGGCACGACGTGCGTGCCGACGTTAGTCAGCGGCGGCCATGCCGAAAACGCGCTGCCGCAGCGCGCCACCGCCAATATCAACTGCCGCATCTTCCCCGGCCACAAACCCGCCGACATCATGGCGGAGCTGGGCCGCGTGATCGATGATCCGGGCGTCAAGCTGGAGGATGTCAGCGAAGGCTCGGTCCCCAACGATGCCTCGCCGATGCGCCCCGATTTCATCGCCGCGATCGATCGCGCCATGGGCAAGGTCTATCCGGGCGTGCCGGTGTTCCCGGCGATGGCTTCGGGCGCGAGCGACAGCATGTGGTTCCGCTATCACCATGTGCCGAGCTATGGCGCGAGCCCGACCTTCATCAAGCCGTCCGAGGATTTCAGCCACGGCCTGAACGAACGCACCCCGATTTCGACGATCGAACCGGGGATCCGGTATTACCGGCTGCTTTTCGCCGATCTGTCGAAATAGCTTTCCAGCTGCCGCTCGGCGAGGACACGCGCCTCGCCGGGGGTGAAATTGCCCGGCGACAGGCACAGTTCCAGCCATAGCCCATCGACCAACGCAGTGATCGCGATCGCCGCCAGCCGACGATCGGCGGCGGGCAGACCGCAGGCGGCGAGCAACGCTTCGAGATCGTCGCGATACGATTGGTACAGTGCATCATGCCGCGCGGCGATGATCGGCTTGGCCGACAGGCTCCAGAACGCGATCCAGGTCGCGAACAGCGCGCGATCGGCGATCGGCGGCGCGAAACTGGCGGTGACATAGGCCGCCACCCGCGCGCGCGAATCATCGCCCGCCGCCGCGACCGCCGCCGCCAGCGCGACATGCACCTGCTGCCCGACCGCCGCATAGGTTTCGGCGACAAGGCCATCGATCCCGGCGAAATAATGCCCGACCAGCCCCGGCGACACTCCCGCCTCCAGCGCGATCGCGCGCACCGATGCGCCCGTAGCGCCGTCGCGCGCCAGCACGCGCGCGGTCGCCTCGATCAGCGACTGGCGGCGCGCATCGGGTTCGGCGCGGGAGAAAGCGGGTTTGCTCATGCGAAGGCCTTATTGCAGTCCGCCAATTCTTATTATACGATCGTACAACAAGCAACCGGAGCCACGCATGCCCCCCTCGGCCGATCACGATCCCGACGCCGACTGGAGCTTGCCCGGCTGGCTCTACACCGACCCCGAATATTATGCGGTCGAGATGGCGCGGGTGATCCGCCCGTCCTGGCAGATCGTCTGCCACCAGAACGATCTGGCCGAACCCGGCGCGTTCCACACGCTCGATTATTTGGGCGAGAGCATCATCGCGGTGCGCGGCGACGATCATGAGATCCGCGCCTTCGCCAATGTCTGCCGCCACCGCGCGATGCGGCTGGTCGAGGGGCCAAGCGGCTGCGCCAAGAAGCTCGTCTGCCCCTATCACGCCTGGACCTATGAAACCGACGGGCGGCTGACCGGCGTGCCGATGCGACGCGATTACCCCGCGCTCGACCTGGCCGAAAACGGCCTCGCGCGCGTCGATCTGGAGATCTGGCGCGGCTTCGTGTTCGTCCGGCTGGAGGGCGACGGCCCCTCGGTCGCCGAGATGATGGCCCTGTATGACGCGCAGATCGCCCCCTATCGCTTCGAGGAGATGCAGACGCTCAGCCCAGTCCGGCTGCGCGACCGCGCGGTCAATTGGAAGAATGTCGGCGATAATTATTCCGACAACCTCCACATTCCCGTCGCGCATGACGGCCTCACCCGACTGTTCGGCAAGAGCTATGCGATCGAGGCCGAGCCCTGGGTCGACAAGATGTCGGGTCGCCTCGTCGACCGCCCCTCCGACAACCCATGGGAGCGCTTCTACCAGACGCATCTGCCGCCCGTCCCGCATCTGCCCGAGGCGAACCAGCGGCTATGGCTCTATTTCAAGCTGTGGCCCAACATGGCGTTCGATCTCTATGCCGATCAGATCGATTTCATGCAGTGGCTGCCGACCTCACCGACGACGTGCGTGCTGCGCGAAATGGCGTTCGCCTTGCCCGACGACCGGCGCGAGATGAAGCTGGTGCGCTACGCCAATTGGCGCATCAACCGCATCGTCAATGCCGAGGACACCTGGCTGATCGAGCGTGTCCAGCAAGGCATGGCCTCGCACAGCTACACCGCCGGGCCAATCGGCGCGAGCGAGGTCTGCCTGCGCAGCTTCGCGCGGAAGATCCGCGAGCGGATTCCCGAAGCAAGGCTGCACCGCGCGCCGGCGGCGGGGTGGTCAAAATTCCCTTCCCGCTTGCGGGAGGGGCTAGGGGAGGGACGGAATGCGGGCGCGGGGGATATAAAACCCCTCCCCCAACCCCTCCCGCAAGCGGGAGGGGAGCAACAATGACGAAACGCTACGACGCGCTCATCATCGGCGGTGGCCATAACGGTCTCGTCTGCGCCTTCTACCTGGCGAGCGCGGGGCTGAAAGTGCGCGTGCTCGAACGCCGCCACGTCGTCGGCGGCGCGGCGGTGACCGAGGAATTCCACCCCGGCTTCCGCAATTCGACCGCCAGCTACACCGTCAGCTTGCTGCGCCCCAAGGTGATCGCCGACATGAAGCTGCACGATCGCGGCTTTCGCATCATCGAGCGGACGATCAGCAATTTCTTCCCCTTCCCCGATACCTATCTGACCCTAGGCGGCGGCACCGCCCGCACCCAACAGCAATTCGCGCGCTTCAGCCAGAAGGACGCCGACGCCTATCCAGCGTATGACGCCGCGCTGGAAAAGGTCGCGCAAGTGTTGCGCGATCTGGCACTCAAGACCCCACCCAATGTCGGCGGCGGCCTCCGCGCGCTTCTCTCGGGCGCGACGCAAGGCTGGCCGATCGCCAAGATGGAGATCGAAGCGCAGCGCGACCTGCTCGACGTGTTCACCAAATCCGCGCGCGATTTCCTCGATGGCTGGTTCGAGGACGATCACGTCAAATCGGCCTTCGCCTTCGATGCCGTGGTCGGCAATTATGCCGGCGTATCGACACCGGGCAGCGCCTATGTCCTGCTCCACCACGTCTTTGGCGAAGTGAACGGCAAATATGGTGCGTGGGGCCATTCGGTCGGCGGCATGGGCGCGATCACCCAGGCAATGGCGCGCGCGTGCGAGGATGCAGGCGTCGAGATCAGCCTCGAGGCCCCCGTCGCCAGGCTGCTGACCGAAGGCGGCAAGGTCGCGGGCGTGCGGCTCGAATCAGGCGAGGAAATCGCCGCCACCACGGTCGCCGCCAATGTCGGCCCGGCCCTGCTCTATCGCCAGATGGTCGATTCCGCCGACATGCCCGCCGATTTCAAGCGCCGGATCGATGGGTTCAAAACCGGCAGCGGCACCTTCCGCATGAACGTCGCTCTGTGCGAACTGCCCGATTTCACGGTGTTCCCGGGCAAGGACAAGGCCGAGCACCACACCGCCGGGATCATCATTGCGCCGGGGATGGACTATATGGACCAGGCGTTCATCGACGCGCAGCAGCATGGCTGGTCGAAAAAGCCGATCGTCGAGATGAAGCTGCCGACCACGGTCGATGACAGCCTCGCCCCGCCGGGAATGCACATTGCCAGCCTGTTCTGCCAGCAATTCGACCCCAAGGTCGATTGGGACACGCACCGCGAGGAGGTAGCCGATCTGATCGTCGATACCGTCACCGACCATGCCCCCAATTTCAAAGCCTCGGTGATCGCACGGCAAATCCATTCTCCGCTCGATCTCGAACGCAAGTTCGGGCTGATCGGCGGCGACATCTTCCACGGCACCATGGGGCTCGACCAATTATGGGCGGCGCGCCCAATGCTCGGCCACGGCGATTATCGCGGGCCGATCAAGGGGTTGTACATGTGCGGATCGGGCACCCACCCCGGCGGCGGCGTGACCGGCGCGCCGGGCCACAATGCGGCGCACGAGATTTTGCGGGATCGGAGCTTGGTGGGGCGGCTGTTCGGGTAGGGGGCCGCCGCCTCCGTCACCCCGGGCTTGTCCCGGGGTCCACCGGGGGTTTGCATTCTACGGCGTAAGAAAGTGCGGCACCGTGGACCCCGGGACAAGCCCGGGGTGACGGTTGCGGTCAGGTCAGGTCACCGCCCCCAAACCGCAACCAATACAGCGGCAGCGCCGTCAGCATCAGCACGACGCTCGCCCCCGCCGCCTCCAGCCCCGCCCCCAACAGCGCCCAGAGCGCAAACACCAGCCCCGCCACCGCCGCCACCGGCGCGATGCGCTTGACCAAGGCGGTCAGGCACGCCCCGATATACAGCCAGATCGCCGCCGCCGCCGTCAGCCGCAGCATGAAATCGAGCAACCCGCCGAGCGAGCGCGTCGCATTGGATAGCACCAGCACGCTCGCCAGGGTGGTCGCCAGCAACAGCATCGGGATCGGCACGTCGCGCGCGCTGGTGCGCCCGACCCAGCGCGGCAGCAGCCCGGCGCGCGCCATCCCCAGCGGCACCTCGCCTTGCAGCAGCGTCCAGCCATTCAGCGCGCCGATCGCCGCGATCGCGGCAAAGGCAGCGGTGGCAAGCCCCGCCTGATGTCCCCAGAAGCGTTCGACGAACAAGGCGAACGGCGCTTGGGCATTGGCGACCTCGGCGGTCGGCAGTGCGAAGATAATCCCGCTGCACACCGCTATGTACAGCAGCCCCGTCAGCCCCAGCCCGAACAGCGTCGCGCGCACGACATTGCGCGCCGGATCGCGCACGCGCTCGGCGGCGACGCTTGCCGCCTCGAACCCGACGATCGCAAAGAAGGCCAAGGTCAGCGCCGGGGTCAGTTGCGACCAGGCAAAGGGCGGATGCGCCTCGGCATGGAATGCGCCCCCGCCGCTCAACGCGACGCCCGCGAGAATCAGCACGATCGCGGCGAGCGGCAGCAGTTTGAGCAAGGTCGTCACCACCTGAAACGCCCCGGCCAGCCGCGCGCCGCCGAGATTGAGCAAGGTCAGCAACCACAGCAGCACCGTCGCCGACAGCGCCTGCGCCAATGATGTCGCGCCGAGCACGGGCACGAATTGCGCGAGATAACGGATCGCGGTCAGCGCGATCACCGCATTGGCCGACCACACGCTGACCCAATAGCTCCAGCCGACCAGCACCCCCGGCAACGGCCCCAACCCCGCACCGCAGATCGCCACCACGCCGGTCGCCTCGGGCATTGCCGCGGTCAGACGCGCGAGCACCCAGGCGATCAGCAACGCGCCCCCTACCCCCGCAATCCACGCCGCGACGCTCGTCCAGCCATAGGGTGCCAGTTGCGCGGGCAGCACGAAGATGCCCGATCCGATCATCCCGCCCATCACCAGGGCGGTCGCGGTCCAAAAGCCAAAGGGGCGCGGTGCCGACTCCATGCATGTCTCCCGGGATCGGGCGGACCCCGGTCACGAATGCAGCACGCCCGGCGCGCCAACGCCATAGTTCCTTTTCGGCAACTCTGCGCTACCACCGTCCCATGACACAGACGGCAAGCGCGACGGACATGGACTGGATGGCGGCGAGCGGTCGCTATCCCCCGCGCCTGATCGCGGCGGCGCTGGCGCTGCACGACAATCGCCTGGGCGAGGCCGAGCCCTTGCTCAAAGCGCATCTGAAGGACGATCCGTTCGATGTCGCGGCGATCCGTATGCTGGCCGAGCTCGCCGGGCGGATCGGGCGCTACCGCGATGCCGAAACGCTGCTGCGCCGCGCGGTCGAGCTGTCCCCCGCCTTCACCGCTGCGCGCGCCAATCTGGCGTTGGTGCTGTACCGGCTCAACCGCCCTGCCGAGGCGATTGCGGAACTCAACGTGGTCGCCGCCGAAGACCCCGACAATCCCGGCCATGCCAATCTCCAGGCCGCCGCTTTCGGGCGCATCGGCCAGTTCGACGAAGCGATCGCGCTGTACGAGCGCGTGCTGGGCGACGCGCCGGAGCAACCGCGCGTGTGGATGAGCTATGGCCATATGCTCAAGACGGTCGGGCGGCAGGCCGATGGCATCGCCGCCTATCGCCGCGCGATCACGCTGCTGCCGACGCTGGGCGAAGCGTGGTGGAGCCTCGCCAATTTGAAGACGGTAACCTTCACCGAGGACGACATTGCCGCGATGCAGGCTGCGCTGGAGCAGCCCGGCATTTCCGACGAAGACCGCTTCCATCTCGATTTCGCGCTGGGCAAGGCGTTCGAGGATCGCCGCCACGCCGAACGCGCCTTCGCGCATTATGCGGCGGGCAACACGCTCCGCCGCAAGCACATCCGCTACAGCGCCGACGAGACCGAAGCCCTTGTCGACCGCAGCATTGCGCTGTTCACGAGGGGATTTTTCGCCGAACGCGCGGGCCAGGGCTTCGCCGCGCCCGACCCGATCTTCATCCTCGGGATGCCGCGCGCGGGATCGACGTTGATAGAGCAGATCCTCTCCAGCCACAGCCAGGTCGAGGGAACGAGCGAACTGCCCGATATCCCGGCGCTCGCCAGGCGGGATGCGGCCTATCCCGAGGGGCTGGCGACCTGGTCCGCCGAACGGCTGCGCGAAACCGGCGAAGAGTATCTCCAGCGCACCCGCATCCAGCGCCGCACCGACCGCCCCTTCTTCATCGACAAGCTCCCCAACAATTGGGCGCATGTCCCCTTCATCCACCTGATCTTGCCGAACGCGCGGATCATCGATGCGCGGCGGCATCCGCTCGGCTGCTGCTTCTCCAACTTCAAACAGCATTTCGCGCGCGGCCAGGGCTTCAGCTACGCGCTCGATGATATGGGCCGCTATTATCGCGATTATGTGCGGCTGATGGAGCATGTCGACACCGTCCTGCCGGGCCGAGTCCACCGCGTGCTGTATGAGGATATGGTCGAGGATACCGAGGCAACCGTGCGCGCCTTGCTCGCCGCCTGCGGCCTGCCGTTCGAGCCCGCCTGCCTCGCCTTTCACGAAACCGCGCGCGCCGTGCGCACCGCCAGTTCAGAGCAGGTCCGCCAACCGATCTTTCGCGAGGGCACCGAAGCGTGGAAGCCGTTCGAGCCGTGGCTTTCCCCGCTGCGACACGCGCTGGGCGACGTGCTCGACCGTTATCCTTCCGCCACCGTCACAACGTTGTAATTTCGCCACGCCCGCGTAAGATTGTTACACACCTGCGGCACCGTGCTTGACGGATGCTGCGGTCGCGAACACCTTGTTGAAACAATACAGGGGGAATCTGATGTCGTCGTTCGGGTATCGTGCCGCCATTCTCGCACTCTTGTCGTCGACCGCCTTCGGAGCCCCCGCGTTCGCGCAGAGCGCCCCGCCCGAACCGGCCCCGGCCACCGCACCGACCGATGGCGGCGACATTATCGTCACCGCGACCAAACGCTCCGAAACCTTGCAGAATGTGCCGATCAGCGTCCAGGCGCTGACCACCAAGAAGCTCGACGAACTCAATATCTCGAACTTCTCGCAATATGCGCAGCAATTGCCTTCGGTGTCGTTCCAGGCGCTGGGCGGGACGCCCGGTACCAACGTCATCTATATGCGCGGCGTCGCCTCGGGCGGGGACGGCAACCATTCGGGTTCGCTCCCCTCGGTCGGCGTCTATCTCGACGAGCAGCCCGTCACCACGATCGGCGGCAATCTCGACGTCCACATCTACGACATCGCCCGAATCGAAAGCCTGTCGGGCCCGCAAGGCACGCTGTACGGCGCTTCGTCGGAAGCGGGCACGATCCGCATCATCACCAATCAGCCCGATCTCTCGCATTTCTATGGCCGCGCCGATCTTGAGGGCAATAAGGTCAGCAAGGGCGGCTTTGGCGGCAAGGCCGAGGGGATGGTCAACATCCCGCTGTCGCCCTCAATGGCGCTGCGCGTCGTTGGTTTCTACCAGCGCGATGCGGGCTATATCGATAATGTGCCGGGCACGCGGCGCTTCTGCGGTGGCACCAACTTTGATGCCAATGGCAATTGCGTGAAGGACGGCCTGACCGTCAACAACAACGCCTTCGTGAAAAAGGACTATAACGACACCGAAATCGCGGGCGGTCGCGCGGCGCTGAAGGTCGATCTCGACAGCAATTGGACGGTCACCCCGACCGTCATGTACCAGGATACGCGCAGCCACGGTGCCTATGGCTATGATCCCAAGGTCGGCGACCTGCAGGTGCAGCATTTCTACCCCGAATATCGCCGCGACCGCTTCATCCAGGCCGGGCTGACAATCGCGGGCAAGATCGGCAATTGGGACGTGACCTATGCCGGGGCCTATCTCGACCGCAAGGATTTCTCGTCTAGCGACTATACCGATTACGCCGAGGCCTATGACAATCTCTATGCGTCGGTTGGCGGCATCGCGGGGTATTTCTACTTCAAGGACAATGCCGGCAAAACGATCGACCCGCGTCAACGCGTGATCGGCAGCGACCATTTCAAGAAAATGAGCCAGGAATTCCGCGTCGCCAGCCCGTCTAGCGAGCGGTTCCGCGTGGTCGCCGGTGCCTTTTACCAACGCCAGAGCAATGACATCCATCAGGATTATCAGGTGCCCGGTCTGGCCGACACGCTCTCGGTTAACGGCCACCCCGGCACCCTGTGGCTGACGCAACAGCATCGCGTCGACAAGGATTATGCGATGTTCGGCGAGGCCAGCTACGACATCACGCCGCGGCTGACCGCGACCGTCGGCGGGCGCGCCTTCATCTATGACAATTCGCTGATCGGCTTTTTCGGCTTCGGTCGCGATCCGGCCAATGGCTACAGCACCACGCCATACAATGCGGCAGGCAGCTCGCGCACCGGCGTCGCCGGGTGCTTCACCACCAACGGCACGCGCCTGCGCGATGCGGTGGCAGCGGGCGGATCGACCACGTTGCTTCCGGCTGCGGTGGCGGGTGGCCCCTGCACCAATCTTGGCGTCTATCGCGTCGGAGAAGGTGTCGTACCCGTGCAGGCATCCGGGCAAGGCGTAACGTATCGCTTCAATTTGAGCTGGAAACCGGTTGAGGGCGTTCTGCTCTACGGCACCGCCTCGCGCGGGTTCCGCCCGGGCGGCATCAACCGCCGCGCCGACGTCGCAGCCTATGCCGCCGATTACCTGACCAACTATGAATTGGGGGCCAAAACGACGCTACTGGGCGGCGCATTGCGGTTGAACGGCGCAATCTACCAGCAGGATTGGGACAAGTTCCAATTCTCCTTCCTGGGGGCGAACAGCTTCACTGAAATCCACAACGGGCCCAATGCGCGCATTCGCGGCGCGGAGATCATCGCCAATCTCAATGTCGGTGCACTGTCGGTGAGCGCTTCGGGCTCCTATACCGATGCCAAGACGCGCAAGAATCTTTGCCTGATCGACGACCCGACCTTCACCTGCACCGGCGCGGGCAATCTCCTGTCGGCAAAGGCTGGAACCCGTCTGCCGATCACGCCCAAGTTCAAGGCGAGCGGATCGGCGCGCTACACGGTGCCGGTCGGAGCAGCCAAAGCTTATGGCCAGGCGGTCGTGTCGTACCAGGGCTCCGCCGCGTCCGACATTCGATCGGCGACCTTTGGACCGGGCGGCATCATCTTCAACCCGGCCGCACAGCTCGGGCCATTATCGGCCTTCACCACCGCCGATTTCGCGGTCGGTGTGCAGTTCCAGCGCTACAGCTTCGAACTCTTCATCCAGAATGCCTTCGATACCCGCGGGCAGCTCTCACGCTTCCAGGAATGCGGCAGTTGCGGTCAGCGGCCCTATATCGTGCCCGTCACACCCCAGACGATCGGCGTACGACTGCATACGGACTTTTAGCGCGATACGAGTAGCGCCGCCTGGCCCTTCGTCAGGCGGCGCAGGCCGATCCGTTACCCGCCGCGCCTTGCCTTTGACGAAACCACCACTCGAAATCCTGTTGTTCCAGCGGGCGCGCATAATGATAGCCCTGCGCCTCGTCGCATCCCAGTGCATCGAGAATTTCCGCAGTTCGGGGCGTTTCGACGCCCTCCGCGACGACGCGATGGCCAAGGCCATGCGACAATTGGATCATGGTCCGCACCAGGATGCCGGCCTGGTCCACCTCACGATCGAGCGATTGTACGAAGGACCGGTCGATCTTCACGACGCTGATCGGGAAACGTTGCAAATGGGCCAGGCTGCTATGGCCCGTACCGAAATCATCCAGCGCGATCCGGATACCGAGGTCCGCCAGCGCCCGCAGCCTGGCGAGTGCAACCACCGGATCGCACATCATCGCACTTTCGGTAACTTCCAACTCCAGAAATTCGGGCCGTACGCGGTGCTTCAACAGGTATAACTGCACCCGCTCGACGAAATCCGTCTCATCCAGATTTGCCGCTGACACATTGATCGACAATTGCAGGTCAATCCCGCTCGCGTGCCACACGGCGAGTTGCTCCAGCGCTTTGTCCAAGACCCAGGTGGTCACCGGCCGCATCAGCGCGGTCTGCTCGACGATCGGGATAAACTCGTTCGGCGAGACGTCGCCCAGTTTCGGATGCGTCCAGCGTAGCAGCGCCTCCGCCCCACTGCATTGGCCCGATGCGAAATCGATTCGCGGTTGGTAGACAAGACGCAACTCGCCCGGCAAATCGAAGGCGTCGCAAAAGTCTTTCAAAAGGCTGAAACGGCGCGCTTGTTTCCCGTCACTGGTCGATGAGTACAGGCTGATTTGCCCCCCGGCGAGGCGCGCGTCCTGCGCCGCGCTATAAGCCATCCGCAAGACGTCGCTGCCCGGAGTTTGACCCGCGACAAAGGGCGCGACGCCGATCGTATTGGTTAACACGAACCGCTCGTGTGCCCCCCGTCTGCGGGCATCGTTCAATGCGATTTTCAGGCGCGCCACAAACGCCGCGTCTTCCATCTCCGGCAAGGCAAGAAAGGCGAACTGCGTCGCTGCGACATGATAGGCGATGCGGCCTGGACCGAGTCCCGCGCGTAAACCCTCCGCTGCTGCCTGGACGATCTGGTCGATGAACGTCGGGCCCATGACGCTCATGCCTTGACTGAGCTGTTCGCTGGGTGCCAGATCCACCAAAGCCAGAAGGCGGCGCTCCCCCGGGGTATTGCGGCCCAAATCCTCCAGATCTTCCAGCAATTGGTTTCGGTTGAGCAGTCCCGAAACCGGATCGACACGACCGATCGCGTGCTGCAGCTCGATTTGCGACATCACCATGTCGGCAAGATCGGTCAAAGCCGCCATCTCTGCCTCGGAAACGGTGCGCGGCTCGTGACCAAGGACACACAGCGCGCCCAGCCCAAAACCGTTCCTCGTCGTAAGCGGAGCACCGGCGTAGAAGCGAATGCCGTCGCGTGCGAGGGGACAGTCGCTATAGGCAGGATCCGACAGCAGATCCGAGATGACCACAAATCCGGTGGATTCCGCGACCTGCGCGCAGGGCGCTTGCTCGCGCGGGATGAAAGTGTGCTCTACCCCGACGCGCGACTTGAACCATTGCCGGTCGCGATCGGTCAGCGACACTGCGGCGATCGGCAGCCCGAAAAGCATCGCTGCCATCCGCGTGATCCGATCGAAGCTGTCGCTCGGCGGCGTGTCGAGCAAATTGAGCTGCCGCAATGCGTCGAGGCGGGCTTGCTCGGGACACATTGACGAACTCTCCTTCGTAAGACGCAGCACTGCGCCACCTTACAATATAGGATTCGTTTTCAGGTGGATCGGGCTTGCGAGCCGAAATTGTCGCAAGATATAACGGCGATTGCACCCGATTGCCGTTTGCGCTATGCGCGCCAGCTTCCTGCACACAGCTGTCGGAATATGCGGGAGGGTGCCTCGGCACCCGCTTGAACCGCTAAACTTGAACCGGGCGTCGTGGGTTCCCCTCGCCGCCCCTTACAGAGTGAGTACACATGGCAAAAAAGATTACAGGCTATATCAAGCTGCAGGTGCCGGCCGGCAAGGCCAACCCGTCGCCCCCGATCGGCCCGGCGCTGGGTCAGCGCGGCGTCAACATCATGGAATTCTGCAAGGCGTTCAACGCCTCGACCGGTGACCAGGAAGTCGGCACGCCGCTCCCCACCGTGATCACCGTCTATGCCGACCGTTCGTTCTCGTTCGAAACGAAGACGCCGCCGGCATCGTATCTGATCAAGAAGGCCGCCAACCTGAAGTCGGGCTCGAAGGAGCCGGGCAAGGTTTCCGCCGGAAAGATCAAGCGTTCGCAGCTCGCCGACATCGCGACCGCGAAGATGAAGGATCTGAACGCCAACGACCTCGAGTCGGCAACGCGCATCATCGAGGGTTCTGCCCGCGCGATGGGCCTCGAAGTGGTGGAGGGCTAAGATCATGGCATTTGTCAGCAAGAAGCAAAAAGCCGTCACCATCGACCGTCAGAAGCTGCACGGCGTGGACGAAGCCATCGCGCTCGCCAAGGCCGGCGCAACCTCGAAGTTCGACGAGACGATCGAAGTCGCGCTGAACCTCGGCGTCGATCCGCGTCACGCCGACCAGATGGTCCGCGGCGTCGTCACGCTGCCCAAGGGCACCGGCAAGACCGTGCGCGTCGGCGTGTTCGCCAAGGGTGCGAAGGCCGATGAAGCCCGCGCCGCTGGTGCAGACGTGGTCGGTGCGGAAGACCTGATGGAAATCATCCAGGGTGGCACGATCGATTTCGATCGCTGCATCGCGACCCCGGACATGATGGGCATCGTCGGTCGCCTCGGTAAGGTGCTGGGTCCGAAGGGCCTGATGCCGAACCCGAAGCTCGGCACCGTCACCATGAACGTCGCTGAAGCGGTCAAGGCAGCCAAGGGCGGCCAGATCGAATATCGCGTCGAAAAGGCCGGCATCATCCACTCGGGCATCGGCAAGGCGTCGTTCCCGGCAGAAGACCTGCGCGCGAACTTCGACGCGCTGGTCGACGCCGTGGTCAAGGCCAAGCCGTCGGGCGCCAAGGGCAAGTATGTCCGCAAGGTCGCGGTCAGCTCGACCATGGGCGTCGGCATCAAGGTCGACGTGGCTGAGGTTTCGGCGGCGTAAGCCTCCGCGATTTGCTACGGAATGGAGGGCCGGGGGAAACCCCGGCCCTTTTTTCATGCGCACGCCTCTACGCCGTCACCCCGGGCCTGTCCCGGGGTCCACCGTGTCGCACAATTCCGGACGATAGATCTGGCGAGCGGCAGACCCCGGGACGAGCCCGGGGTGACGATAAACACCCGCCATTTGCTATTCCCCGCAAATGCGCCTAGGCGAGTGCTTGCTACAGTCGCAAATCGACGGTCTCTGGTGCTTTGCGGCCCCATCTTCCTTCTTTCACTGCTGATCTAGGCACGGGTTGGCGCGACTCTCGCGTCACCCAACAAGAAGGACGACCATCATGACCATCGGCACCGTAAAATTCTTCAACGCAGACAAGGGCTATGGCTTCATCGCGCCGGAAGGCGGCGGCGAAGACGCGTTCGTGCACATCACGGCCGTTGAGCGCGCCGGCATGGGCACGCTCGATAAGGACCAGCGCGTCCAGTACGAGCTGGAGCAGGACAAGCGCGGCAAGATGAGCGCCGTGAACCTGCAGCAGGCCTAATCGCCCGCGCAAGCGAATGACCAAGGGCCCGGCGAGCGATCGCCGGGCCCTTTTTCTATGCGTTCACCGCAGCGCAGCCGCCACCGCCGACTCGCAGTCGAAATGGGCGGGCGGTGGAATAACGACGGCGGGCGGCGTCTTTTCGAGCCCGAGTGCCCGGCCGAGCGAGCGCCCGAACACCTTCAGCAAATTGCTGTTACTCGGTTTGTCTGCGGTGCCCAGGCCCGCCACGGTCACCGTCGGCTTGCTCAGCGTGCCGCCAATCTGGATCGGATCGGCGATCTTCAACAGCGCGCGGCTCTTGCTCGTGCCCGCCAGCGTGAGGGCGATCCGTTCGCCATCCATCACGATCCGGCCCGCCCCTCGCCCCACCGAACTGCCGGTATCGATGCCCAGCGGACGCGGCACGAGCACGCCATCGGTCGCACGGAAATCCGCGACGAGGCAGCGCAGCGGCACCATCCGGCTGGGCGAACCGATTGCGTGGACCACCGCCCCGCTCAAATTCTGGCCGAGCACATCCGCGACCATGCGGCGCACCTCGCCATCGGTCGCGACCATTGCTGCCTTGCCGTTGGCGCGCGACAGCGCCTCGCGCACCGTGTCGCCCTGCCCGGCCAACACGATGCGCCCCCGCACGCGTCCAGATACCATATCCGGCTCTCCAATCAGCGAATCGAGCGTCAGCCCCGCCAGTCGAAGATCGATCGACAGCTTGGGCCGCCCACTCCGGTGATCGACTTTCAGCGTGCCGACCATGCGCCCGGAGGCGAGGGTCGCCACGACGTCGCTGACCGTCAACAGACGATGGTCGAGCGTCAGCGTACCCGACAGCGTGCGAAACACCGTGCCCTTGCCCGCCAGAATACGGTCTACGCGGAATGCAATCGTACCGTCGGTCTTGCCCAGCTTGCTAAGGTTGATCCGCGTTGGTGGTATCACCCGCGGGCCGATCGCCGCCGATCGCGCGGCCGAAGCGGCATGACCGCGCGCATCCGCCAAATCATCGAAATCGAACTGCGACGCACGCAGCCTGGCATCGATCTTGGTGCGGCCATCGACCTTGTGCACCGTCGCCAGCCCGGTGAAGCGCGACCGCCCGACGCTGCCGCCGATGCGATCGACATACCAATCCCGCCCGTCATGGCGGATCGCCCCGGTCAGGTTGATCGGCTGCGTGCCGAACAGCCCCGCCTCGATCACCCGATCGAGATTTTTCAGCGTCGGGGCCTGGGCGGTGATCGCCGCGCTGAAGTGGCGGGTGTCGAGCACCCCCGCCATTTGCCCCTTGGCGGTCATGTGCAGCGCGGGCGAGGCGAGCGTGGCGCTGAACGGATAGGGCGCGGCAGGGTCGATCCCAGTGATGCGCCCGCCGGTCGCATCGAGCCGCACGGGCGTTTCGAGAAACGTGCCGGTCGCGGACAGGCGCAGGCCGTTCTTGGCATCGACCGAAAGCGGCCCCGCTACGACCAAGCCACGCTTGGCGTCGCGGAGCACCAATTGCGTGTTGGTGATGGTGAGATCGGACAGCGTCGGGCGGCTGCCCTGCCCGTCGCTTGGCTTGCCCTCGCGCTTCCAATTGGCGCGCCCGGTGGCATCGCGCACCAGCGCGATACGCCCGCCATCGACCGTCACGCGGTCGGGCTGGAAATGCCCGAACAGCAAGGCAAAGACCGGCACACGCACGCTGGCCGAGGACAGGCGGACGAAATCCCCCGGCCCCACCCAATCGGGCTGCGCCACGCTGACGTCCCGAACCGAGATGACCGGCGCATAGGAAAAGACGCTGTCGCGCGTCACCGATCCAACGCGCACCGGGCTGCCCAGCGCCGCCGACAACCGGTTCTCGACCAGCCCGCGCATCATTCCCACCGGAAACGCGCCGAGCGCCAGCAGCAACAGCGCCACCACGCCAACGATGGCGAGTACGGTCGCGAGCAGGACCTTGTGCCAGCGCGGAGCGCGCGGGGCGGGAGCGGCGGTTTCGGAAGCAATCACCGCTCTACAACCCGAGCGCCCCGCGATTGTTGCACCCGCGCCGCGATTCCCCGCGCCTTAGCGATCACTACCGCTCGAAACCGCTCGGTGCAGGCGAGATCGTCACCGTGGTACCGCCGCGAATTTCCTGCACTTCCAGCGCGCGTTCGGCGACATTGTCGCGCCCGAAGCGGAACGCGCCGTCGATCCCGGCAAAACCGCCGCGATCCTTCAAACGATCCTCCGGGAAGGCCGCGCCCATCGGCCAATCGCGCATGATGCGGATCGTCAACAGTACCGAATCATAGCCAAGGCTCGACAAGCGGAACGGTGCCGCGCCGAAGCGCGCCCGATAGCGCGCGGCATATTGGCGATAGAGACCGTCCGATACGCTGGCGAACCACGCGCCTTCCAGCGCCGGCTTGCTGGCGATCGAACTTTCCGAATTCCACAATTCGGTGCCAAGCACACGCGCGCCGCCCATGCCGTTCTTGCGCAACACCGGCACCGCCGCCGAGGCCGCATTGCCGCCATCGGCGATCAGGATCGCCTGATAGGGCGCGCTCTTGCTCATGCGGACGATCGCGCTGGTGATCGATCCGGGGACGCGGTCATAGGTTTGCAGCGAGGCGACTTGTCCGCCAGCCGATTCGACCGCGCGCAGGAAGGCGGTGGAGGCACGCTGCCCGTAGGTGCCGTTGGGCACCAGTCCACCAAAGGTGGTGACGCCCTGTTCGCGCGCATAATCGACCACCCGGCCAATCGACTGGGCGGGCACATAGCCCATCAGATAGGCACCGTTTCCGGCGGCGGTCGCATCGTTGGAGAAGCTGACCACCGGCACGCCCGCGCGATGCGCAATCGGTGCCACTGCCCGCACGTCATCCGCCAGCAACGGCCCGAGGATCAACTGATTGCCATCCGCCAGCGCCTTTTGCGCGGCCAGCGCAGCACCGGTGGCGGTGTCATAGCTGGTGATGCGGATGCGTTCGTTCTTGGAATCGAGCAGCGCCATCTGCGTGGCATTGGCAAGGCTCTGGCCGACCCCGGCATTGGGGCCGCTGAGCGGCACCAGCAGCGCGACGCGGTGGCGTTGGGTATCGGTCGGGATGCCCTGCTCTACCACAGGCTGCTGCGGCTGCACCGGGCGGGTGACCGGGGGGCGTTTTACCGGCGCGGGGCCACGCGGGACGACCGTCTGGCACCCGGCCAGCGCCACCGCCCCCGCAATCGCCGCCATGCGCAAAAGTCGTTTAAAACCGATGGGCCGTTGCCCTGTCGTATCCCGCTCTGCCATGACCGCTCCTGATGAACCCTGATCTTTCGCCCGGCCTCTATATCGTTGCCACCCCGATCGGCAATCTCGGCGATCTTTCGCCGCGCGCCGCACACATTTTGTCGCATGCCGCAATAATTGCCGTCGAAGACAGCCGCGTTACGGCCAAACTTCTCCACCATATCGGCGTGAAGCGGCAAATGGTTCCCTATCACGACCATAATGCCGAAGAAGTCCGCCCCGGCCTGATCGCGCGCATGGGGGTGGAAGCGGTCGCCTTGGTGTCCGACGCGGGCACGCCATTGATCTCCGACCCCGGCTACAAATTGGTGCGCGATGCGCGCGCGGCGGGGCATACCGTGTGGACCATTCCCGGCCCCTGTGCGGCGGTGGCGGCGCTGACGCTCGCCGGGCTGCCGACCGACCGCTTCCTGTTCCTCGGCTTCCTGCCCTCCAAGGCCCAAGCACGCGCCGCCGCCATCGCCGAAGTGGCCGCGATCCGCGCGACCCTGGTGCTCTACGAATCCGGCCCGCGCCTCGCCGCGCTGCTCGCCGCACTGGCCGAAGGTCTCGGCGACCGCGAGGCAGCGGTAACCCGCGAAATCACCAAGCATTTCGAGGAAGCGGTAACCGGCACGCTGTCGCAGCTCGCCGCGCGCTATGCTGACGCACCGCCCAAAGGCGAGATCGTCGTGGTCGTCGCCCCGCCCGGCGCCCCCGAAGCCGCCAGCGCCGACGATGCCGATGCAGCGCTCACCGAAGCACTGACGCGGCTGTCGACCGGCCAGGCGGCGAGCGAAGTCGCCAAGAAACTCGGGCTCGACCGCAAGGCGCTCTATGCAAGGGCGCTGGAGTTGAAGGCGTAAAACTCCCCTCCCGCTTGCGGGAGGGGCTGGGGGAGGGCATGTTTGGTGACGTGCCGCGCTTCGAAAGCCCCTCCCCTAACCCCTCCCGTAAACGGGAGGGGAATATAAAGCGCCGCCTCGCCGAAGCCTCCGGCCGCCGCGGCGAGCGCCTCGCCGGCTGGTGGCTCCGCCTCAAAGGCTGGCGCATCCTCGCCCGCCGCGTCCGTACCCCCGCAGGCGAAGTCGATCTGATCGCCAAGAAAGGTACCCTCGTCGCCTTTGTCGAGGTCAAGCTGCGCGCCACCGCCGCCGAGCTCGATTTCGCGATCGACGAGCGCCGCCTCGCCCGCGTCGCGGCGGCGGCCGAATATCTGATGCCAAGCTATGCCGATCCGGGCGACGACATTCGCGTCGATGTCATCCTGCTCGCGCCGGGCACGCGGCCCCGCCATATCGAGAATGCCTGGATCGGGTGACTTTGGCGGCGGACGCCCCTAGAGGTCGCTCGCATCCAAACCCGTCGCCAGCGATCGGGTATCGAGACGGAGAATCTCATGTCGCTCACCGTTGCCGTCCAGATGGACCCGATCGCCGCGATCAACATTGCCGGGGATTCGACCTTCGCGTTGATGCTCGCAGCCCAGCAGCGCGGGCACAAGCTGTTCCATTACAATGCCGAAGACCTGAATTATGCCGATGGCCGGGTGTGGACCAAGGCCGATCCGGTCACCGTGCAGCGCGTCGTCGGCAATCATTACAGCTTCGGCGATCCCATCAACCTCGATCTGGGCGAGGAAGCCGATGTCGTGCTGATGCGGCAGGACCCGCCCTTCGACCTCGGCTATATCACCGCGACGCATCTGCTGGAGCGCATCGCGCACAAAACGCTGGTGGTGAATGACCCGGCAAGCGTGCGCAACGCACCCGAAAAGGTGTTCGTGCTCGATTTCCCCCAATTCATGCCGCCGACGCTGGTCACGCGCAGCCTCGACGAAGCCCGCGCCTTTCTCGCGCAGCACGGCGAAATCGTCATCAAGCCGCTGCATGGCAATGGCGGCAAGGCGATCTTCAAGGTCGGGCAGGATGGCGCGAACCTGTCGGCGCTGATCGAGGTGTTCAACACCATGTGGCGGGAACCGCACATGATCCAGGCGTTCCTCCCCGCCGTTGCCAAGGGCGACAAGCGCATCGTGCTGGTCGATGGCGAGGTCGCGGGCGCAATCAACCGCCTGCCCGGCGAAGGCGAAATCCGCTCCAACCTCGCGGTCGGCGGATCGGCGGTGAAGACCGAACTGACCGAGAAAGAGCGCGAAATCTGCGCGGTACTCGGGCCGGAACTCAAGCGGCGCGGGCTGCTGTTCGTCGGCATCGATGTGATCGGCGGCGAATGGCTGACCGAGATCAACGTCACCTCCCCCACCGGCATCGTCGCGATCGAACGCTTCGACGGCACCGATGTCGCCGCCCTGATCTGGGATGCGATCGAGCGGAAAGTTGCGGCATAGCCATCGTCACCCCGGGCTTGTCCCGGGGTCCACTATGGTATCTGCCATCGGCCGGAAGCGCGCGGCACGGTGGATGCCGAGACGAGCCCGGCATGACGGAGTGATGCGTGACCGAATTCATCATCAACCTCACGGCGTGGGGCGGCTATTTCGGCATTTTCCTGCTGATGGTGCTGGAGAACGTGTTCCCGCCCATCCCGTCCGAAGTGATCATGGGGCTGGGCGGTATCGCGGTCGCACGCGGGCAGATGGAGATGGTGCCGCTGATCGTCGCGGGCACCGCGGGGACGGTCGTCGGCAATTATTTCTGGTACTGGATCGGCTGGCACCTCGGCTATCAGCGGCTGCGCCCGTTCGTCGATCGCTATGGCCGCTGGCTCACGCTCGATTGGGAGCACGTCCTGCAGCTCGAACGTTTTTTTCAGCGTCACGGACAATGGGTGGTGTTCGTGTTCCGCTTCATGCCCGCCTTCCGCACAATGGTGTCGCTGCCCGCGGGCATGACGCGGATGCCGCGCGCACGTTTCCTGGCCTGGACGGCGGGCGGCGCGGCGATCTGGGACACCTTTCTGGCGGGTGCAGGCTATTATCTCGGCACCAACTTCCGCGAGCTGGATGCGTTCATCGGCCCCGCGACGATGGCGACGATCGGGGCGGTCGCGCTGTTCTACGTCTGGCGCCTGCTACGCTGGCAGCCGCGCTGCTAGGCACGCGGATGCGCGTTGCGGTACACGTCCAGCAAATGCGCCGCATCGACCTGGGTATAGATTTGCGTGGAACTGAGGCTGGCATGGCCGAGCAATTCCTGAAGTGCCCGCAAATCCGCGCCGCGCCCGAGCAAATGCGTGGCGAAGCTGTGGCGCAGCGCGTGCGGCGTGGTGCGGTCGGGCAATCCCAACCGCACCCGCGCGCGCTGAACCGCGCGGCGCACCAGACGCGGCGATAACGGCCCGCCCTTTGCGCCCCGAAACAGCGGCGCATCGCGCGCGGTGCCAAAGGGGCTGAGTGCGACATAGGATTCGATCGCCGCCCGCACTTGCGGCAGCAACGGCACGATCCGCGTCTTGTCGCGCTTGCCCGTCACGCTCAGCGTCGCCCCCAGCGGCAGGATCGCGCCCGTCAGCCCCAATGCTTCGCCCACGCGCAGCCCAGCGCCATAGAGCAGCAGCAGCACCGCCAGATCGCGCGCACCGATCCACGGCTCGGCGGCGTCATCCGCAACGTCTTCGGCCAAAGCGACCGCCTCATCCGGCGACACCGGGCGCGGCACGCCCTTTTTCACGCGCGGCCCTTTCAGGCGCGGCGTCGTCCCCTCGCCCACCGCAAACGCCAGAAACCCGCGCACCGCCGACAATTCCCGCGCTGCCGAGGCATTGCCGATGCCGCCCTCGCCCCGGCGCGCGGCAAGGAAGGCGCGCAGATCGGCCGCGCTCACCTTGGCCAGCATGTCGCGCTCCACCGCCGCCCCCCAATGCGCCTGCAGAAACGCGCACAATCGCACCGCCGTCGCCTCATAGGCCCGCACGGTATGCACCGAGCGCCGCCGGTCGCGCGCGAGATGGGCGGCATAAAGGCCGGGGAGGTCGCTCATCGCTGCGGTGTAGCGCATCGAATGGGGCAGGTAAGCCCCTCGCCTTCTGCCAAGCGGCGCATGGCACCCCTTTGCCGCACGCCCGCAACCCGCCATATGCTCCCCATGTCCCGCGCCCGCGTCCTCGTCATGAATTCCGCGCTCGGCCCGCTCGATTACCGCGTGCCGCACGGAATGCAGGTCGAGCCAGGCTCGATCGTCGTCGCCCCGCTCGGCCCGCGCCAGTTGATCGGCGTGGTGTGGGAGCCGGAACGGATGCCGTCCGATGCCGAGGTCGGCGACAATCGCTTGCGCAACCTGATCGGCGTGTTTCCCGCCGCGCCGCTGGCAGCACCGCTGCGGCGGCTGATCGAGTGGACCGCCGATTATTATCTCGCGCCCCCCGCCGCCGTGGCGCGGATGGCGCTCGCCTCCAGTTCGGCGCTGGAGGGCGCGAAGACCGTCACCGAATATCGCGCGACCGGGCTGGTGCCCGATCGCATGACCCCGCAGCGCGAGCAGGCGCTCGAACAGATCGGCAACCACCAGGGCCTGATCCGCGAACTGGCGGCGATCGGCAATGTCTCCGACGCGGTCATTCGCGGGCTCGCCAAGGTCGGCGCGCTGGAGGCGGTCGAGGTCGATATCGACAGCCCGTTCGCACTGCCCGATCCCGATTTCGCCGCGCCCGCTTTGTCGCCAGACCAGCGCACCGCTGCCGCCACGCTGGTGGCGGGCGTCACCGCGCGGGCCTTCGCGCCGACGCTGCTCGACGGCGTTACAGGATCGGGCAAGACCGAGGTCTATTTCGAGGCGGTCGCCGCCGCGATCCGCGAGGGGCGGCAGACGCTCGTGCTGCTCCCCGAAATCGCGCTGACCGAACCCTTCCTGACGCGCTTCGCCGCGCGCTTCGGGGTGAAGCCCGTCGCTTGGCACTCAGGATTGCGCCAATCGCAACGCCGCCGCGCCTGGCGCGCCATCTCCAGCGGGCAAGCGCTGGTCACCGTCGGCGCGCGCTCCTCGCTGTTCCTCCCATACGCCAACCTCGGCCTGATCGTGATCGACGAAGCGCATGAAACGAGCTTCAAGCAGGAAGAAGGCGTGCATTATCACGCCCGCGATGTCGCTGTAATGCGGGCAAAATTTGAGAAGATCCCGGTAATCCTGGCGTCCGCCACCCCCGCGATCGAAACCCGCCAGCAAGTCGCGCTCGGCCGCTATGCCGAGGTAAAATTGCCCGGCCGCTGGGGTGCCGCCGAAATGCCCGCGATCGAAGCGATCGACCTGATCGCCGAACCGCCCGAACGCGGCCACTGGATCGCCCCCCGCCTGGTGGTGGCGATGCGCGAGACGCTGGCGCGGCACGAGCAATCTTTGTTGTTCCTCAACCGGCGCGGCTATGCCCCGCTGACCTTGTGCCGCACCTGCGGCCACCGCTTCCAATGCCCCAATTGCACCGCCTGGATGGTCGAGCATCGCCTCGTCCACCGCCTCGCCTGCCACCATTGCGGCCATGTCGAGCCCGTTCCCAAGGTCTGCCCAGAGTGCCAGAGCGAGGACAGCCTGGTCCCCGTCGGCCCCGGCGTCGAACGCATCGCCGATGAAGTAAAGGCGCTCTTCCCCGACGCGCGTACCGCCGTCATCACCTCCGACACGATCTGGTCGCCCGCCAAGGCCGCCGAATTCGTCGCGCGGATGGAGGCGCATGACATCGACATTATCGTTGGTACACAATTGGTTACCAAGGGCTATCACTTCCCCAATCTGACGCTGGTCGGCGTGATTGATGCCGATCTTGGGCTCGACGGCGGCGATCTGCGCGCGTCCGAACGCACCTTCCAGCAAATCTGCCAGGTCGCGGGGCGCGCCGGGCGCGGAGCCAAGCCCGGCCATGTCTATATCCAGACGCACAGCCCCAAAGCGAGCGTGATGCAGGCGCTCGTCTCGGGCGATGCCGAGGCCTTTTACGCCGCCGAGACCGAGCATCGCCGCGAGGCAGGCGCGCCGCCCTTCGGCCGCTTCGCCGGGATCATCGTGTCGAGCGAAGACCAGAAGGCCGCGCTCGAAACCGCCCGGCTGATCGGCCGCAGCGCGCCGCATCATGAGGCGATGGAAGTCTACGGCCCCGCACCCGCCCCGCTGGCGATGCTGCGCGGGCGACACCGCTTCCGCTTGCTCGTCCATGCCAAGCGCGCGCTCGACGTGCAGGACATCATCCGCGACTGGCTCGGCGGACTAGACTGGCCGAGCAAGGTGCGCGTCGTCGTCGATGTTGACCCGTACAGCTTTGTATGACGCCCCGCGTCCCTTCTGACCCGTAACGTCGCTATCGTCCTCGATTCGACGGATTTTAACCCAATGGACTGCAACGTGGCTTGACTTGCCACGCCGCGCATCTATGCCACGACGCACTGCCAGCTTTCCGTTTACGTAAATGTTACCGAGGCGGAATGACCCCCAGGCCACCCTGGGCACGCAGTTCACGACCGTAAGAATACGGCGCTGGATAATAATTTCCGCCTGGTCGCGGGTGTTGGAGAGTGAAATATGTCGCTATTGATTCTTGGTGCGCTGTTAGCTGGTGCCCCCGTCGCCGCCGATACCGCCCTTGGACGGTGGAAGACCGAGACCCACAACGCCATCGTCGAGATCACACGCTGCGGCGAGTCGATCTGCGGCAAGATCCTCACCTCGGATATGATCCGCAGCAATCCCGCCTTGAAAGACGCGAAGAACGCCAACGAAAAGCTGCGTTCCCGCCCGCTCCAGGGCCTGTTGATGTTGAGCGGCTTCAAGCCCGAAGCAGGCGGCGTGTGGAGCGATGGCCAAGTCTATAATGCCGAAGACGGCAAGACCTATAGCGGCAAGATCACCCCTGTCGGCACGGACCAGTTGAAGCTGCGGGGCTGCGTCTTCTTCCCGCTGTGCAAAACCCAAACCTGGACCCGCGTGCGCTAACGCCACGCCCGTTCTCTACCCCCAACGATACTCAGGAATTTTCAATGTCGTTTCGTATCAAAGCTCCGCTGCTGGGCGCGACCGCGCTCGTCTCCGCTTTCGGCTTCCAGGGCATCGCCCATGCCGATGCCTTTTACCTGGAGGCGCAGTCCGCCATTGGCGCGGGTCGCGCCTTTTCGGGTGAAGCGGCCGATCGTGGCCCGGCCTCCTTGTGGTGGAACCCGGCGGCGATCGCCGGCATCACCGACCCCAGCGCGGCAATCAGCGCCACCGCGATCCTGCCCAAGGGCGACGTGATCGACAATGGCACGCTCATCCGCCGTCCGGGCCAGTCGTTCGTGCCGGTGGGCGGCAATGGGGTGTCGCGTGATCCGATCAGCAACGGCGTGCTGCCGAGCGGCGCGTTCGCCTATCCGATCACCGATCGCATCGCGGTCGGCGTCGCGGTAACCTCGCCGTTCAGCTTCACCACCGATTACGATGCGAACAGCTGGGCACGCTATAGCGCCGACAAGACCCGCCTGCGCACGATCGACATCCAGCCTTCGATCGGCGTGAAGGTGACCGATTGGCTAAACGTGGGCGGCGCGCTCAACGTTGAATATACCGATGCTTATCTCAGCAACGCGTTGCCCAACGTGCTCGCGTCGCTGCCCGATGGCAGCCAGACGCTGAAGGGTCATGGCTGGGATTTCGGCTGGACCGCAGGCGTGCAGTTGCACAACGACGTCGTCACCGTCGGCATCAGCTACAAATCGAGCATCAAGCATACGTTGACGGGAAATCTCAACGTGTCGGGGTTGGTCGGTCCGCTCGCCGGGTCCAACACGTCGCTGTCGGGCGTGCAGGCGCAGTTCAACACGCCGGGGCAGGTGATCGTCGCCGGCCGCTTCCGCGCCACCAACGCACTGACGCTCAATGCTCAGACAGTCGCCTATAACTGGAGCAAGTTCGACGCGATCCGGCTCGGTGCACCGCTCAATGTCGCGCTGCCCGAGAACTATCGCGACAGCTTCAGCGTGGCGGGCGGCTTTGATTATGCCGTCAGCCCCAAAGCGACGCTGCGCGCCGGGCTTCAGCGCACGATCACGCCGACGCAGGACGGCCTGCGCGATGCCCGCGTGCCCGATTCGGACCGTTGGACCTATGCGGCGGGCGGCAGCTATCAGCTGAACCGGCACATGACGATCGATGCCGGTGCGAATTACGTGAAGTTCGACGACGCCACGATCGACCGCGTGACCGCAGCCTATGCCGGCACCGCCGCGCAGACGCCGATCCTTACCAACGGCCTGCTGCGCAATGCCCATGCGATCGTCCTGTCGCTTGGTGGCCGCGTAACCTTCTGACGCACCCCTCCCCCTCCGCCAGCATTGCCTGGCGGAGGGGGGATCGGAGGACCGCCTTCGCCCGAAAGGACGACGCGGATTGCGGTCATCCGGTCACTTTCCTCTGTCTTATCGCGGCCTCGGCTGGCACAGAGCGCGGACATGGTCGCCGCAATCCTGTTCCACCTTTCCCGGTCGCTTTGGCAAAGGGCATGGCCCCTTTGGGCCGCCCTCCCCACGGCGCTGCTGCTGTGCTCGCTCGCGGGACCAGCCCGTGCGGACGATATCTCCGCCACCGCCCGCGGGGTCGTGCGCGTCGTCACCATCGCGATCGTCGATGACGAAGTGGTCGGCTTCGGCCATGGCAGCGGCTTCGCGGTCGCGCCCAACCGCATCGTCACCAACGCCCATGTCGTTGAGCTGCTGACGCGCTATCCCGGCAATGTCGTAATCGGCATCGTGCCGTCGGAAGGCAGCAAGAGCTATCAGGGCAAAGTGATCGCGATCGACACGGTCCATGATCTCGCGCTGATCGAATTTTCCGGAACGCCGCTTCCGCCCGTGGCGCTGTATACCGGGCCGGTGTCCGAAGGCGGGATGGTCACCGCGCTCGGCTATCCCGGCAATGTCGATCTCGCGACCGCGCGTTCGGCGGTCGATTACATCCATCCACTCTCGCCGATCCGCACCGAAGGGGTGTTTTCCGGACGCCGGCAGATGTCGGGGACCGACGTGCTGCTGCACACAGCGGGCATCGCACGCGGCAATTCGGGCGGGCCGTTGCTGGATCCGTGCGGGCGCGTGATCGGCGTCAACTCGGCGATTACGCGGGGTGAAGAGGGCGATTCGAGCTTTGGCTTCGCGATCGCCGACAGCGAACTTGCCGCCTTCCTCACCAAGGCCAAGCAACCCTTCCAGGCGGTTGGCATGCCCTGCACCAGCATCGCCGAGATCGACAAGGCCGAGCGCGAAGCCGACGCACAAGCCTCCGCCGAGGCCGACACGGCCAAGCGCGACGCGGCGGGCAAAGCCGTGCTGGCGCGCGAGGCAGCGCTGACCGCCGCCCGCGACGCCGCTGACCGCCACCGCGAGAACGTCATGGCGATCGCAACCTTGATGCTGGTACTGGGCGCGATGGCCATTGGCGCAGGGGGCCTGCTCGACGCGCAAGCGATGCGGCGCAAGGCGATCTGGGCCTGGGCAATCGGTGGTCTGGTGATGGTTGGCGCAGTGGTCGTGTTCGTGCTGCGCCCAACCGGCACCGTCTCGCTTCCCGCCGCGACACCCGCTGCGATCGTGTCGCTCGCCCCGACCGTGTCCTCCACCACGCCGCTCGGCAAATTGCAGTGCCGTTTCGTGCCCGAGCGCAGCCGCGTCGTCTCCTCGTCTACCACCGACCTTACGCTCGACTGGGGCAAGGCCGGCTGCATGAACGGGCGCGTCCAATATGCCGAAAACGGCAGCAAGTGGGACCGCATCCTCGTTCCCGCCGAGGAACAGACCGTATCGATCTTGCAGTTCGACCCGGCGACGCTCAGCTATGTTACGACGCGCTATTTTCTGGGTGCTGCCGAGATGGACAGCGTGCGCAAGATCCGCAGCCAGGTGACGGTGAAGGCCTGTTCCACCGATGAGGCGGGCCGCGCCAATCTGGCAACGCAACAATCCGCGATTCGCACCGCACTACCCGCCCAGCCCAATGAGAAGATCGTCTACCGCTGCACCGCCGCGTCGGGTGCGGCGGCGTCAGGCGGCTGACACACGATCCACCCGGGCGGCAAAACAGCCGGGTTTGGCATTGTGGACGTGGAGATACGTGACGCGCGGATCCGAGAAGAACCTATCGATCGCGGCGGCGAGCCCGCTGCCGTCGATCACATCAGCGTCCAGCATCATACCGGCCGCATCGAACGCGCGCACCGACAACAGGCGAATCGCCAGCTGCTCGGGAATGCTGTTGACGAACACCGCCGCAGTCTCGGCCCCTTCGCGGACGAAAATCGCGTGGCACGAGCGATAGGGCGTGGCGACCGGCAGATGCTCGTAATTGAGCAACAGCACCGTCTCCCCGACCGCCGCGTCCTCCAGCGTCACACGACACGGCGAACCGGGCGCAGCTTCCACCACCATGCGGATCGCTCCCTGCGCGGCCAGGGTCGCATCGCTCTGTCCATAAAGGTGCCGAAAGGGCGCGGGATCGATGCCCGCAATCACGAAGTCGCTCATTTCACCCGCTCCCGCGTCCGCAGCGCGACCTTGCGGTCAATCCCATAAGCATAGCCGCCGAGCGTCCCGTCGGTGCGTTGCGCACGGTGGCACGGCACGATGATCGACACCGGATTGGCACCGCACGCCGTTCCCGCCGCGCGCACCGCTTTGGGGTTGCCGACCGCCGTCGCCAGTTCGGCATAGCTGCGCGTCTCGCCCAGCGGGATCGCGCGCAGCGCCTGCCAGATCGCTTCCTGAAACGCCGTACCCTGCACGTCGAGCGGCAAGTCGCGGTCGCGATCGGGCGATTCGACGCTTGCCACCACCTGCGCCGCCAGATCGGCCAGCGCGGCACCACCCGGCACGATTTCGGCATGCGGGAAGCGCGCGCGTAACGCCGCCTCGCCCTCATCAAACGAGACGCGGCACAACCCCTTGTCGGTCGCGGCCACCAGCATTGCGCCGAGACTGGTATCGGCCACGGTCCAGCGGATCGTTACCCCCGCCCCGCCGCGCTTCCACGCGCTCGGTGTCATGCCCAGCCGCTTGGCCCCGCCGTCGTAAAAGCGGCTCGGCGCGGAATAGCCGGCCTCGTAAATCGCCTCGGTCACGCTGGCGGTACGCGCCAGCGCGCGCGCCGCGCGCTGCGCCATCAGCCCGCGCGCATAGGCCGCCGGGGTCACCCCGGTCGCGCGCTTGAACAGGCGGTGGAAATGATGCGGCGCATAGCCGACCTGCGCGGCGAGATCCTCAAGCGGCACCACTTCGTCGGCCCCCTCGATCAGCGCGACCGCGCGCGCCACCGCGATCCGGTCGCGCCCGACTGCATCGGGCACACAACGCAGGCACGCCCGGAACCCCGCCGCGCGGGCCTCCTCGGGCGTGCGGTAGAAAACGACGTTCTCGCGCTTCGGGTGCCGCGCCGGACAGCTTGGCTTGCAATAGATGCCGGTTGTTTTCACCGCGCCGACAAAGCGCCCATCGGAATGCCGGTCGCGCGCTTCGAACGCTTTCCAGGCGGCGTCGGGGTCAAGGGGAAGGGTTTGGGTCATGCGGCGATATACGCACGGTCCCGATGCGCCCACATCCCGTGGCTTGCGATCAAAACCGTGCGATCACCCGCCATTCGCCTCGAACAATTCCAGCGTGCGTTCCTTGGCCAGATCGGCGCTGGATTCGTGATAATCCTTGCGGCGATCCGAATTGAAGCCGTGGCCCGCCTCGTACACATAGACCGTCGCCTTGGGCCATGCCTTGGCGATCACCTTTTCGACTCCGTCCATCGCGATATGGTCGTCGTGGCGGCCGAAATGCAGGATGACGGGGACCTTCGGTTCCTCGTCGGCCGCAGCGGGAATCAAGCTGCCATAATAAGCCGAGGCGGCGGCCACATTATGCAGGCGCGTCGCCGCGAACCACGCGACCGATCCACCATAGCAATAGCCGACCACGAACACCGGCCCGCGCCCGGCCAGCGCGTCGATACAGGTCTGCACGTCGGCAAGCGTCAGGTCGAACGGGTGCAGATCGCGCGCCAGCTCTACGCTGCGGGCGAACCCCTCGCCGGTATATTCGGCCTCGAATCCGGGATGCTCGCGGTCGAACAGCGCGGGGGCCAGCACTTCATAGCCGTCGGCGGCATATTCCTCGCACAGATCGCGGATATGGTCGGTGACGCCGAAAATCTCCTGGACCAGCACGAGCCCGCCCTTGCGTCGCCCGGTCGGCTCGGCGTGATAGACGCCGATCTCGGCACCGTCCGACATGATCATCTTCTGCATCTGGCCGGTCATAGAATCGCTCCGCCTCACACCCCTGCGGCGCAATCGCTACCAACATTGCGACGGACGCGAAAGCGGCGCGTCAGGCCGCGCGCACATCCGCGATCAGGCGGTTGATTTGCGTGCGGAGCCGTTCGACGCCGCCCGCCACATCCTCGGCAGTGCGGGTGACATGGTCGGCGGTGTAGCGCGAGCGTTGCGCACGGTCGCGCAGCGTCTGCATGTTGGCGGCGGCATCGGCGGTGCCATCCTCGACCTCGGCGATCGCGAGCGCGATCGCCTGCGTCATGCCGCGCTGCTGGTCGACCGCCGCCGCAACATTGGCCGAGGATTGATCCAAATCCGCCACGAGCGAATCCACCGATTCGATCGTGGCAAGGACAGTGTCGCTGGCGGTACGGACGGCGGCCAGGCGTGCCTCGATCCGGCCGGCGGCGGACTGGGTCTGGCGCGCGAGCCCCTTCACTTCGTCGGCCACCACGGCAAAGCCCCGCCCCGCCTCGCCCGCCCGCGCCGCCTCGATCGTCGCATTGAGCGCAAGCAGATTGGTCTGCCCCGCCACCGCCGTGATCATGTCGAGCACGGTGGCGATTTCCACCACCAACGCGCCCAGCGATTCGGCGCGGTCACGCCCCTCGAGCGTGCGCGCCCGCACCGTTGCCACGCTTGCGCGCGATTCGTTGGCGGCCCGGCTGATGCGGTCGATCGCGCCGGCCAACGCCGTCGCCGAATGCGCGATGGTGCGGGCGTTGGTGGCGCTCTGTTCGGTCAGCGCGGCGGTCGCCATCGCTTGTTCTTCGGTGGTTCCCGCCTCGCCCGCCATCGCCGCTGCCGTCTCGCGGAGCGCAGGGCCGGCCGACACCAACTGACTGACCGAAGCGCCCGCTTCCCCTTCAAACACGCGGAACAGCGCGTCCAGATGCGCCGCGCGGCGGGCGCGGGCGGCATCCTCGCGCCGTTCGTTCGCGCTCAAGGCGTCGGCGGTGCGGCGCGCCTCTTCGCTCAAACGCCGCGCATCGGCTGAGCGTTGCCGCGCGAACGCCAGCGCGCGCGCGATTTCGCCAATCTCATCGCTGCGATCGAGCGCCGGGATAGCTACGTCGGCACGGTCAAGGGTGATGCTGCGAGTCGCCTCGGCAATCAGGGCAAGCGGCTGCTCGACCTGGCGGGCGAGCATCCGCATCCCCCAGAAAGCGACGAGGATCGCAGCCACCGTCACCAGCGCGACCAGAATATAGACTTGGCCAAACCCTGTTTCGAGGGCGCTGCGTTCACGCAGAGCATCCGCACGGAGATCGGCGATCAGCGTCGCGCTCGTCCCGGTCAGCGGATCGATCGCCGCGTACAGCGCGCCACTGACGAAAAAGTCGAGCTGATCGGTGCGCCCGGCCCGCAGCAGGACCAGCAGCTTGTCGAGCGCCGCGTCGGCGTCATGCCGCGCCGAATCGACCTGCGCCACCTCATCGGCACGGCGCGCGTCGAGGTTGTGATGGACGAAGGCGTCCCAGCTCGAAGCGATCTCGGCGCGATTGGCCTCGATTGTCGCCACTGCGCCCGAAGCCGACAGATTGCCGCTGCGCACCTTGTGCGCCGTCAGCAAGGCCGTGGCATAATCGGCATTGACGCGCTGCAGCTCGCCGATCGGATAGAGACGGTCCGTAATCAGCGTGCGGACCCCGTGGCTGGTCGCGAGCGTCGTCCCGATCAAGGCGAGCGCAAGCAAGGCCTGCATGCCCAGCAACACCCAGACGATCCGGCGCAACTGAACGCGGATGTTGCCGCGCCCGGTTTGCCAGCGCAAAAACAACAGGCTTAGTCGGCCCCGAAGGACGGTTAGCGAGCGGGGCAGCGCGATGCGGTTCATGAATCACGCTATGGCCGCCAAGGCGCGAACAGATGGTTAAGCCAATGTTACACTTGTGTGAAATACGAACAAAAGCGCTGGCTTAGCGATCGGGGTTCCACACGCGCGCTTTCGACGTCTGCCGCGCGACTTGCATCGCGCCCTACCCAATGCTAACCGCCCGCCAACCCATCTGAAGGCGCATTCCCCAACGCCCTCTATTTGCATGGGGCCACCATTCGTGCCCAAGAGGACCCCAATCGCGTGGAGACATCCGGCGGTATTCAAGCAAGCTTAAGCGGACGCTATGCGACCGCGCTCTTCGAGCTTGCCCGTGACAGCAAGGCCATTGACGCGGTCGAGGCGAGCCTTGGCCGCGTTCGCGCCGCCATCGCGCAATCGAGCGAGTTCGCGCAACTGATCGGCAGCCCGATCGTCTCGCGCGCCGACGCCGCGCGCGCGGTCGCAGCGGCAGCCGAGATGATCGACGTGGACGACACCACCGCCAAGTTCCTCGGCGTTCTCGCCGAGAACCGGCGCTTGTCGCAATTGCCCGCGATCATCCGCGCCTTCCGCGATCTCGCCGCGCGCCATCGTGGCGAAACGACCGCTGAGGTGACCTCCGCGCATCCGCTGACCGAAGAGCAGGTCGACGCGCTGAAGCGGCAGCTGCGCACCCGCATCGGCACCGATGTCTCGGTCGAGCTCGCGGTCGACCCCACTCTCCTCGGCGGTCTGGTTGTCCAGATCGGTTCGCAACGGATTGACTCGTCGATCCGCACCCGTCTCAATACTCTCGCGCACGCGATGAAAGGTTAAGTCATGGATATCCGCGCCGCAGAAATCTCGAAGGTCATCAAGGACCAGATCGCCAACTTCGGCACCGAAGCGCAGGTTTCGGAAACCGGCCAGGTGCTGAGCGTCGGTGACGGCATCGCCCGCATCTTCGGGCTCGACAACGTCCAGGCGGGCGAAATGGTCGAGTTCTCGAACGGCGTGCAGGGCATGGCGCTCAACCTCGAAGCCGACAATGTCGGCGTCGTGATCTTCGGCTCGGACAGCCAGATCAAAGAAGGCGACGTCGTCAAGCGCACCGGCACGATCGTCGACGTTCCCGTCGGCAAGGGTCTGTTGGGTCGCGTCGTCGATGGTCTCGGCAACCCGATCGACGGCAAGGGCCCGATCGTTTCCGACCAGCGCAGCCGCGTCGAAGTCAAGGCACCGGGCATCATCCCGCGCCAGGGCGTCAACGAGCCGGTGCAGACCGGCCTCAAGGCGATCGACGCGCTCGTCCCCGTCGGTCGTGGCCAGCGCGAGCTGATCATCGGCGATCGCCAGACCGGCAAGTCGGCGGTCGCGATCGACACCTTCATCAACCAGAAGGCCGCGCACCAGGGCGATGACGAGAGCAAGAAGCTCTATTGCATCTACGTCGCTGTCGGCCAGAAGCGCTCGACCGTTGCGCAGCTCGTCCGCACGCTGACCGAGAACGGCGCGATGGACTATTCGATCGTCGTCGCCGCAACCGCGTCGGACCCGGCGCCGCTGCAGTTCCTCGCGCCGTACACCGGCTGCGCGATGGGCGAATATTTCCGCGACAACGGCATGCATGCCGTCATCGTCTATGACGATCTGTCGAAGCAGGCCGTCGCCTACCGCCAGATGTCGCTGCTGCTGCGTCGCCCGCCGGGCCGCGAAGCCTATCCCGGCGACGTCTTCTATCTCCACTCGCGTCTCCTCGAGCGCGCGGCGAAGATGAACGACGCGAACGGGGGGGGCTCGCTGACGGCACTGCCGATCATCGAAACCCAGGCAGGCGACGTGTCGGCCTATATCCCGACCAACGTGATCTCGATCACCGACGGCCAGATCTTCCTCGAAACCGACTTGTTCTTCGCGGGCATCCGTCCGGCGATCAACGTCGGTCTGTCGGTGTCGCGCGTCGGCTCGGCCGCACAGACCAAGGCGATGAAGAAGGTGTCGGGCTCAATCAAGCTCGAGCTCGCCCAGTATCGCGAAATGGCGGCGTTCGCGCAGTTCGGTTCGGACCTCGACGCGTCGACGCAGAAGCTGCTTAACCGCGGCGCACGCCTGACCGAGCTGTTGAAGCAGGCGCAGTTCTCGCCAATGCCGTTCGAAGAGCAGACCGTGTCGATCTTCGCGGGTACGCAAGGCTTCCTCGATACCGTTCCGGTCAACGCCGTCGTCCGCTATGAACAGGCGATGCTGGCCGCGATGCGCAGCGATCACGCCGATCTCCTGAAGGACATTCGCGACAAGCGCGACCTGTCGAAGGAGACGACGGAAGCGTTGAAGACCGCACTGGGTGCGTTTTCGAAGACGTTTGCGTAAAACCCTCCCTCTCCCCACCGGGGAGAGGGCAGACGAGCGAAGCGAAGTCGGGAGAGGGGCCGTAACGCGGACGGAAGTTTGTGGGACGGCCCCTCTCCCCGACCCTCTCCCCGGAGGGGAGAGGGAGAAGAAGGACTAGAATGGCAAGCCTCAAGGCCCTCAAGATCCGCATCGGCTCGGTGAAGTCGACGCAGAAGATCACCAAGGCGATGAAGATGGTCGCCGCCGCGAAACTGCGCCGTGCGCAGGAGGCCGCAGTCGCTGGCCGTCCCTATGCCGAGCAGCTCGAAAAGGTCATGGCGAGCCTTGCCGCCAAGGTTTCGGTCAGCGAATCGAGCCCCAAGCTGCTGGCGGGAACCGGCAAGGACCAGGTCCACCTGTTGATCGTTGCGACGTCCGAGCGTGGTCTCGCCGGTGCGTTCAACTCGAACATCGTCCGCGCCGCACGCCGCAAGGCCGAAGAGCTGGAAGCTGCTGGCAAGACCGTGAAATTCTATGTGGCGGGCAAGAAGGGCCGCGTGATCAAGCGCTTCTTCCCCACGCAGATCGCCGCCGACCATGAGATGAGCCACATCAAGACCGTCGCCTTCGCCGATGCGCGCGCGATTGCAGACGATGTCATCGCCCGGTTCGAGGCGGGCGAATTCGACATCGCGCACCTGTTCTACGCCAAGTTCCAGTCGGCTTTGGTGCAAGAACCGGTCGGTCGCCAGATCATCCCGGTCGCAATCGACACCACCGCCGCTCCCGTGGTGGATGGCGGTGCTGCGGTCGAGTATGAGCCCGATGAGGAAACGATCCTCGCCGATTTGCTGCCGCGCAACGTCGCGATCCAGATTTTCCGCGCGCTGCTCGAAAACGCAGCGTCGGAGCAAGGCAGCCGCATGACCGCGATGGACAATGCGACGCGCAACGCCGGCGACATGATCAATCGCCTGACGATCCAGTATAACCGCAGCCGCCAGGCCGCGATCACCACCGAGTTGGTGGAAATCATCTCCGGCGCCGAAGCGCTCAAGTAGTCGATACGAGGAAAGCATCATGGCAACCGCCCCAGACACACTCGCCCCGGTGACCACCAACAGCGTCGGCCGCATCTCTCAGGTCATCGGCGCCGTCGTCGACGTAACCTTTGAGCAGGACCGCCTGCCCGCGATTTTGAACGCGCTGGAAACCTCGAACAACGGCAACCGCCTGGTGCTCGAAGTTGCGCAGCATCTCGGCGAGAACACCGTCCGCACGATCGCGATGGACTCGACCGAGGGCCTCACCCGCGGCCAGGAAGTCACCGACACCGGCTCGCAGATCCGCGTTCCGGTTGGCCCGCAGACGCTGGGGCGCATCCTCAACGTGATCGGCGAGCCGATCGACGAGCGTGGGCCAGTTGGCCACACCGACACGATGCCGATCCACGCGCCTGCCCCGCTGTTCGTCGATCAGTCGACCGAGAGCGCGATTCTGGTCACCGGCATCAAGGTCATCGATCTGCTCGCGCCGTACGCAAAGGGCGGCAAGATCGGCCTGTTCGGCGGTGCCGGCGTCGGCAAGACCGTGCTCATTCAGGAACTGATCAACAACATCGCCAAGGGCCATGGCGGCACCTCGGTGTTCGCCGGCGTCGGCGAGCGCACCCGCGAGGGTAACGATCTGTATCACGAATTCCTCGACGCGGGCGTCATCGCCAAGGACGCCGATGGCAACCCGACGCCCGAGGGCTCGAAGGTCGCGCTCGTGTTCGGCCAGATGAACGAGCCGCCAGGCGCGCGTGCCCGCGTCGCGCTGTCGGGCCTGACGATCGCCGAATATTTCCGCGACGTCGAAGGCCAGGACGTGCTGTTCTTCGTCGACAACATCTTCCGCTTCACCCAGGCAGGTTCGGAAGTGTCGGCCCTGCTCGGGCGTATTCCTTCGGCCGTGGGCTATCAGCCGACGCTGTCGACCGACATGGGCGCGCTGCAGGAGCGCATCACCTCGACCAACAAGGGCTCGATCACCTCGGTGCAGGCGATCTACGTTCCGGCAGACGATCTTACCGATCCGGCGCCGGCCACCTCGTTCGCGCATTTGGACGCGACGACCAACCTCAACCGCGCGATTTCGGAGCTGGGCATTTACCCGGCGGTCGATCCGCTCGACTCGACCTCGCGCGTGCTGACGCCCGCGATCGTCGGCCAGGAGCATTACGACACCGCCCGCCGCGTCCAGGAGACGCTGCAGCGCTACAAGTCGCTGCAGGACATCATCGCCATCCTGGGCATGGACGAGCTGTCGGAAGAAGATAAGTCGATCGTGTCGCGCGCCCGCAAGATCCAGCGCTTCTTGTCGCAGCCGTTCCACGTCGCCGAAGTGTTCACCGGCATTCCGGGCAAGTTCGTGCAGGTCGAAGACACCGTAAAGTCGTTCAAGGCGGTCGTCGATGGCGAATACGATCACCTGCCGGAGAGCGCATTCTACATGGTCGGCGGCATCGACGAAGCGATCGCCAAGGCCGAAAAGATGGCGCAGGAAGCGTAATCCAAACTCCCTCTCCCCGCTTGCGGGGAGAGGGTTGGGGAGAGGGGCAGTCACACAGGCTGGCCTATAGTCCCCACACTGCCCCTCTCCCCGACCCTCTCCCCTGAAGGGGAGAGGGAGAAGGACACAAGAATGCTCCACTTCGAACTCGTCACGCCTGAAAAGCTCGTCCGCTCGGAGGACGTGTACATGGTCGTCGTCCCCGGATCGGAAGGCGATTTCGGCGTACTGGAGGGCCATGCCCCGGTCATGTCGACGATCCGCGACGGCGCGCTGTCGGTCTATCGCACCGAAAAGGGCGAACCCGAATTGATCGCGATCGAAGGCGGTTTCGCCGAAGTGAATGCAAACGGCCTGACCGTGCTGGCCGAACGCGCCGCCTGAGCCGAGCGGCCCCGCCCTTTACCGGGCATTAACTACACCCTGCGACACAGCTGGCCATGGATATGCTCCTTGGCCAACTCTCCCGTCCCCTGCCTCATAGCGTAAGCGCGGTGTCGGTGCGTGCGGCCTGGATCGCGCTTGCTGCCACCATTGTCGCTGCGGTGCTGCTACGCTTCGGTCTGTTCGGCAATCCGATCGCGGGGCTGGACGAGCAGCTCTATCTGCTGGTTGGCGACAGGATGTGGCATGGGGAACTCCCCTATGTCGACATTTGGGACCGTAAGCCGCTCGGTCTGTTTGTCCTGTTTGCCGCGATCCGGCTCTTGCCGGGCGACGGATTCCTTGCCGCGCAAATGGTCGCCACGGCCTTTGCCGCCGCCACCGCCTTCCTGATCGCGCTGTTCATGCACCGACGCGTCGGCTGGGTGCCAGCGACGATGGCCGGGATGTTCTATCTCGCGCAGCTCAACATTCTGTGGGGCGACACCACACAAACGCCGGTGTTTTATGACCTGCTGGTGATGGCAGCGGCGATGCTAACCTTGCGCGCCAGCGACACAGCCAATGAGCGTGTGCGCACCGGTAACGGCGTCGCCGCGATGGCGCTGATCGGCCTCGCCATCCAGATCAAGACCAATGCCATCTTCCAAGGCGGGTTCTTCGGGGCCTGGCTAATCTGGTCGGTGTGGCGCGAAACCCGCAATCTGGCCCTGATTGCGCGCCTGGCCGTGCCGATGGTGCTCGCCGCCGCGCTGCCCACTCTGGCGGCAATGCTGTCCTACGCCGCGCTCGGCCATTTCGATGCCTGGTGGCAAGCCAATGTGCTGTCAGTCATCGCCAAGGGCAGGCCAACCGACCCTGCGGCGATCGACAATCTCGCGACCTCCGTCATCCTCACTTTGCCCGCCCTGGTGGTCGCGCTCCTCGGCCTATGGGCCCGCACCGAGCGCTTCCAGGTGTGGGGGCAAGAGACGCTCTTCATCCTCGGCTGGATCGCGTTCGGACTGGTCGATTTCGGCGCGATTGGCGGATATTTCCCGCATTACGCGATTCCGCTGGTGCTGGCGTGCTGCCCGTTGATCGCGCATGCCTTCGCGATTCCTCGCTTCGGCAAGGCGCTCTTCGCCACCGTGATGGCGTGGCCGCTATTTTACGCGGTCGTCGTCGCGCCCAAGATCGGCGCGATAGAGCGCGTCTATGCCGCCAATGTCGCGGCCGCACTGCCAAGCGATGTGACGACGCGCTGCCTGTTCATCTACGAGGGGCCGGTTGCTTATTATCAGCTCAGCAACGCGTGCCGGGTGACGCGCTTCGCCTTCACCGCGCATCTCAGTTCGACGCGCGAGGCCAGTGCGCTGGGCGTCGACCAGGCGCAGGCACTGCGCGACGCGCTGGCGCGGCGGCCTGGCACGATCATCACCATCGCGCACTCGATCTGGACCGACCGCAACCCAGCGATGGAACGACTCCTGAGCGCCACGCTGGCCCGCGATTACCATCCTACGGCTGGCCTGCCCCACCGGGTCTATACCGGCGGGCGCGACCAACTCGTGATCTGGCGGCGCAACGCCGGACGCTAAAGCCGAAACCCGGCGACCGTGGTTAGGCAATTGTAAAAGCTTGGACGCTAGCGTCCGGGCGAACGACAAGGAACTGAGTGGCATGAGTGCATTTGGGCGCAGACCTGGATCAGCCGGACCGGGCACCCGGCCAGCCTTCGGCGTCGCGCGGCCGATGCACGGCGCGGGCGTCCGCCCCGCCACCGAGGCGGAGACCGCCAGCGATCAGTTCCCGCCGCTCCCCCTGCCGTCGCTTCCGGGCGAAACCGAGCCGAGCGGCAACATGCCTGGCCTGCAAATGGACGCGATGCAGCGCCTCGCCGACCGGCAAGCGTCTTCGGGCGATGCCGGCAATTCCAAGGTTGAGGGTTTCGAAAGCTCGATCCACAAGATCAAGGAGCAGGTGCTCCCGCGCCTGCTCGAACGCGTCGATCCCGAGGCAGCGGCGACGCTCGACAAGGACGAGTTGGCCGAGGAATTCCGCCCGATTATCGGCGAAGTACTCGCCGAGTTGAAGCTGACGCTCAACCGCCGCGAACAGTTCGCGCTGGAAAAGGTGCTGGTCGACGAACTGCTCGGCCTCGGCCCGCTCGAGGAATTGCTCGCCGACCCGAACATCACCGACATCATGGTCAATGGCCCCGAGCAGACCTATGTCGAGCGCAAGGGCAAGCTCGAGCTCGCGCAGATCCAGTTCCGCGACGAGGAGCATCTCTTCCAGATCGCGCAGCGCATCTGCAACTCGGTCGGTCGCCGCGTCGACCAGACCACGCCGCTCGCCGACGCCCGCCTCAAGGATGGCAGCCGCGTCAACGTGATCGTGCCGCCGCTCTCCTTGCGCGGCACCGCGATCTCGATTCGTAAATTCTCGGCCAAGCCGATCACGCTCGACATGATGGCAGGCTTCGGCTCGATGAGCCCGAAAATGGCGACCGCGCTGAAGATCGCGGGCGCGTGCCGCTTCAACGTCGTCATCTCGGGCGGTACGGGTTCGGGCAAGACGACGATGCTCAACGCGCTGTCGAAAATGATCGACCCGGGCGAGCGCGTGCTGACGATCGAGGATGCCGCCGAATTGCGCTTGCAGCAGCCGCACTGGTTGCCGCTCGAAACGCGGCCCGCCAACCTCGAAGGCCAGGGCGAAATCAGCATCCGCGATCTCGTCAAGAACGCGCTGCGTATGCGCCCGGATCGCATCATCCTCGGCGAAATCCGTGGGTCCGAGTGTTTCGACATGCTCGCCGCGATGAACACCGGTCACGACGGCTCGATGTGCACGCTCCACGCCAACTCCCCGCGCGAGGCGCTCGCGCGTATGGAGAACATGGTGATGATGTCCGACATCAAGGTGCCGAAGGAAGCGATCAGCCGCCAGATCGCCGATTCGGTCGAGATGATCATCCAGGTGAAACGCCTGCGCGACGGTTCGCGCCGCGTCACCAACGTGACCGAGGTGATCGGCATGGAGGGCCCGGTGATCGTCACGCAGGAACTGTTCAAGTTCGAATATTTGGACGAGTCTGCGGACGGCAAGATCATCGGCGAATATCGCTCGATGGGCCTGCGCCCCTATACGCTGGAAAAGGCCCGCACCTTCGGCTTCGACCAGGCGTATCTTGAGGCGTGCCTCTGACCGCTAAATCGGGTATCAGTGGCGACCGATGCGTTGCCTCGTGTTTCTGTTTTTTTTGCTTTGCGCCGCCGCCTCCGATGCGCCGCCCATCCCGCGTGCAACCGCGACCCCTGCCCTTGAGGCCGACGCCCCCTGGGTTGCCTTCACGCTGACCCCGGCCGAGCAGATTTGCTTTCAGGCCGTGGTCGATGGCCACCCCGTGACGGCGATTCTCGATACGGGGGTGAGCACCTCGCTGCTATCGCGCCGATTCGTTGATGCGGCCCGGATGCGGGTGCGCGGCGGACATGCTGCCCTCGCAATTGGCGGCACGGTCGCCACTGGCTGGGTCGATCCATCGAGCGTCACTGTGGCGGAACGTACCGTGCACAGTCCCCGCTTGATGACCGCCCCTCTGCCGCCCGCAACGACGGGACAAGCGGCGATAGACCTGTTGGTCGGCAGCGACATCATCGGGGGCTACGCGCTCGACATCGATTATGCGGCGCAGCGTTTTCGCTTGCTCCCCTCGGGCAACCTCCCCTTCGCCGGGAGCATCGCGCCGCTCCGGATTGGCGGGGAATGGTCGACCTATGTGACCGATATTCTCGTCGGCAACCACCACCTGTCACGCATGGCGGTCGACACCGGAGACGGCAGCGCCATCACCGTTACCCAGCCAGCATGGTCCGCACTGGCCGAGAAACACCGTCCGACCAGTTCGACCATCAGCTACGGCGTGGGCGGGGCAGCGATTGTCGATCTTGCGATCGTGCCCGGAGTGCGCAGCGGGACAGCGCCCGCCCGCACCGTCGAAATGCGGATCGAGCCTTCGGGCGGCTACACCGCCACGATCGGCATGAACGGGCGGATCGGGTCGGGCTTCCTGCGCCACTATCGCGTCCTGCTCGATCCCCATGCCGGGCGGATGGTGTTGCTCCCCGACTCATCGGCGGACACGCCGCCGCTGCGTTCGACCAGCGGCCTTATTCTGCGCCGCGACGACGATCGGCTGACGGTGCTACACGTCATGCGGGGCGGCCCGGCCGAGGCGGACGGTTGGCAAGCGGGCGAACAGATTTGCGCTGTCGACGGGCTTCCCGTCAGCGCCGAAGCGAGCTTGCATTGGCCGGTCGATGCCGCCGGGCGCAGCGTGAAGCTGGCAACTTGCAATGGCATGACGCGTACGCTGACGTTACGCGCCTTCTATTGAGCGAGCCTGCGCGCGTTCGTCATCGATGCGCCGCCATGATCGCACACACGACCGCCGCAATGACCGCTGCCATTTGCAGGCTTGGCCAGTTGATCCATCCAACCTTGTCGAGGTCGCGCCGCGTCCGGTGTCGCCAGTCGCCCAACCCGGCGAGCGCCGCGACGACCATCGCGCCCGCCGCCGCCACCCACCAAAGCACTGCGTCGCTCAGTCGCCGAGCTTTTCGATCTTTTCGTGCAGCCGACCGAGTTCTGCCTTCAGAGCAGCAATCTCGTCGTCCTTGCTCGCGGCGCTTGCGGCCGGTGCCAGACCAGCCGCCACCCCTGGCTTGAACGCCGCAGTCGCCGCCTCGAACATCGCCATATTCTGCTTGGCCAATTCGGCGAAAGGCGAATTGGCGAACGCGCCCTCGACCGCCGATTTGAACTGCTGCTGGTTGCGGCGGAAGCTGTCCATCGACGCTTCGAGATAGCCCGGCACCATCGCCTGCATCGAATCGCCGTACATCGCGATCAACTGGCGCAGGAATGGCACCGGCAGCATCGTCTGCCCGCGCTGTTCCTCTTCCATGATGATCTGGGTCAGGATGTTGTGCGTGATGTCCTCTTCGGACTTTGCATCCACCACCTTGAAATCCCGCCCGTCACGGGTCATCGCAGCGAGGTGCTCGAGCGTGATGTAAGAGGATGTCTCGGTATTATAGAGGCGGCGGTTCGCGTATTTTTTAATGATCACCGGGCCATCGCCCGGAATGGTCTTCTTCATGAAGAAAGGCTCCCCGCCTGTGGTTGCGCAAGTCCTATCATCATTTATTGCCGCATCGCAACACGGCCCGCGCCCATTACCTTTGTTCCTCGACATTTTGCGTGATCAGACAGCGGGTTCGCCGGAACGAAGCGCAGCGGCGCTGGCGGGCCTGCGCGCCTATCAGGATGCGGCGCGCGCGAAACCGCGCAAAGCCATGCCTGCCCGTTTTCGAAAAGGACAGGCGCGGCTACGGGACTATGGGGCCAAGGGCGCGACCGGGCGGGCGGTCATCGTCATCCCGTCGCTCATCAACCCGCCGCATATCCTCGATTTGCGGCCCGAAAGCTCGCTGTTGCGCTGGCTCGCCAGCCAGGGCCATCGGCCGTTCCTGCTCGACTGGGGAACCCAGGGCCCCAAAGCGCGCGATTTGGACGTAGACGCACATATTACTCGCGTGTTGCTCCCGCTGATTGCCAAATTTTCGGTGCCGCCAATCCTGATCGGCTATTGCCTTGGCGGCACGATGGCCCTGGCCGCGTCCTGCCTGACCGAGGTTGCCGGGCTCGCGCTGATCGCTTCGCCATGGCATTTTACCGGTTACGGCTCCGCCGCGCGTGCAGAGATCGCCGCCTTGTGGGATTCGGCCAAGCCGGCCTGCGACACGCTCGGCCTGGTGCCGATGGAGGTGCTGCAAGCGGGTTTCTGGCGACTCGACCCAGCCCGCACGATCGCGAAATATGAAGCCTTTGCCGCGTTGGAGCCGGATAGCGAAGCCGCGCGCAGCTTTATCGCGCTGGAGGATTGGGCTAATGGCGGTGCGCCCCTGCCCTTTGCAACCGGCGTGCAAATCTTCGAGAATTTCATCGCGGCGGATACGCCTGGCACCGGTGCGTGGCAGATCGGCGGGGTGACGATCGCTCCTGCCGCCCTGTCCTGCCCGGCCATCGAGTTCGTGTCGCTCAACGACCGTATCGTCCCGGCCGCAAGCGCGGCCAACTTGCGCGACCGGCGCGATCTCGGCGCAGGCCATGTCGGCATGATCGTCGGGCGCGGCGCGCGCACGCAATTGTGGGAGCCATTGTCGGACTGGCTAAAGGCGCTGCCGCCGCCTAAATAGGCCACGACACAGATCCCGGAGAGACCCCATGCAGGACATCGTCATCACCGCCGCCAAGCGGACCCCCGTCGGCAGCTTCCTGGGAGCGTTTGCCGCAACGCCTGCGCACGAACTCGGACGGATCGCGATCGAGGCAGCCCTCGCGCAGGCTGGCGTAGCGGGCGCAGATGTGTCCGAAGTCATCCTGGGCCAGGTGCTGACCGCGGCGCAGGGCCAGAACCCGGCGCGGCAAGCGTCGATGGCGGCGGGCGTACCCAAGGAAATTCCGGCCTGGGGCGTCAATCAGGTGTGCGGCTCGGGCCTGCGCGCGGTGGCGCTGGCCGCACAGGCGATCGCTACGGGCGATTCGACGATCGTCGTAGCAGGTGGGCAGGAATCGATGTCGATGAGCGCGCACGCGCAATTGCTGCGCGCCGGGCAGAAAATGGGCGACCTCAGCTTGATCGACACGATGGTCAAGGATGGGCTGACCGATGCCTTCAACAGCTATCACATGGGCATCACCGCCGAGAATCTGGCGGAGCAATATCAGATCACCCGCGCCGCGCAGGACGACTTTGCGGTGCGATCGCAAAATCTTGCCGACGCCGCCCGCTCCTCGGGCCGCTTTCGCGACGAGATCGCGCCCGTCACCATCAAGGGCCGCAAGGGCGACACGATCGTCGCCGACGACGAATATATCCGCGCTGGTGTTACGTTGGAAAGCGTGTCCGGCCTGCGCCCCGCTTTCAAAAAGGATGGCACGGTGACCGCCGCCAATGCCTCTGGCCTCAACGACGGAGCGGCTGCGCTGGTGCTGATGAGCCGCGCCGAAGCCGAACGCCGCGGATCACCGATCCTGGCGCGCATCGCGAGCTGGGCATCGGCCGGTGTCGACCCTTCGATCATGGGGATCGGCCCCGTCCCCGCGACTCGGCGCGCGCTACAAAAAGCCGGATGGAGCATCGGTGACCTCGACTTGATCGAGGCGAACGAGGCGTTTGCGGCACAGGCGCTGTCGGTCGGCAAGGAACTCGAATGGGATGCCGAGCGCGTCAACGTGAACGGCGGCGCGATCGCCATCGGCCACCCGATCGGTGCTTCGGGCGCGCGCGTTCTGACGACGTTGCTGTACGAGATGGCCAAGCGCGATGTGACCAAGGGCTTGGCAACGTTGTGTATCGGCGGCGGGATGGGGATTGCGCTGTGTGTGGAGCGGTGAGCCTGCGGTCGCACCTCCGCAAGCATTTCCTGGCAAGGTTCAAATGTTACCGCATGTTGCAAGATTGCAACATATGAACGATTAATGAACGATATTGTCATCTAACGTTCATGTAGCCTTGCCACCGATTTCCAAAAAAGTTTGAATACCCCTCTGGAGAGCACTCCGCTCGAACAGGGGGCAGTACATGAATGTAAAGTTGCTTATGGGTGCCACCGCGCTCGTTGGGGTATTGGCGGCAAACCCGTCGATCGCGTTGGCGCAAACCCAAACCGACGGGGGCGCGCAGAAAAGCGCCCCAACCGATGACGAAGACTCCACCACACCCAAGGAGATCGTGGTCACCGGATCTCGTATCGCGAGGCCGAACAACTCTTCGATTGTTCCAATCACCTCCATCAGTGGAGACCAGTTTTTTCAACAGGGTCGCAACAATATCGGCGACATCCTAAACGATCTGCCGCAGCTCCGCAGCACTTTTGCACAACAAAACCCGGGGCTGGGTGTTGGTATTGCCGGCCTCAACCTTTTAGATTTGCGCAGTCTTGGAACCGTTCGTACGCTGGTGCTCGTCAACGGGCGTCGCCATGTCCCATCAGACATCCTTAACAATGCAAGTTCGGTCGACATCAATACCATTCCCAACGACCTGATTGATCGCGTTGACCTGATCACCGGCGGCAACTCCGCCGTTTATGGCTCAGACGCGATCGCGGGCGTCGTAAACTTTGTTTTGAAGAAGGATTATTCCGGGGTCCAAGTACGCGCCAATGCGGGTATTAGCGGTGCCGGTTTTGGTGCCAACCAATATGCCTCGATTTTGGCGGGCCATAATTTCGCCGAGGGCAAGGGCAATATTACCGTCCACGCAGAATATGCCCGCCAGGAACGCGTGTTCGGCTCCGACATCCCGTGGTATCAATCGGCTGACGGTTTCGGCGTGGTCGACATCGATCCGTCGGGTTTGAAGAACGGCAGCGATGGCTACCCCGACCGCGTTTACCTGCAAGACATCCGCTCAACCACCATCAACCGCTATGGTCTAGTGCCGATCAACCAACCGTCGGCAAATCCGCTTTGCGGGACCGGCATTGCGTCGACGAACGGCGCGCCTTCAACGGTTGGCGGGGTTCCCTATTCGTGCACGTACATCTTTGGTGCCGACGGTCGGCTAACCCCGCAAACGGGGACGCGCTACAGCAGCGGTCCGAATAGCGGCATCCTCGGTGGAAACGGGCAAACCGGGCGCGAAGACAAGTTGCTGTCTGTGTACCCGTATCAGCAGCGCTACAATTTCAACCTGCTGGGCCATTATGAATTCGCCCCAGCATTGGAAGCGTTTGTCGAGGCGAAGTATGTTCGCATCGACACGCTCGGTTCCAACGCCGGCCCCTCCTTCAGCCAGGGAACCTACTCGCAATTCGACTATCGCGAACGGACGCGCCTGGACAATCCGTTCCTCAACGCCGCCGACCGTACGACGATCGCCAATGCGATTCTCGCCGCAGGCTGCAACACCAGTTTGACGGTAACCTGCGACAGCGCACGCTCCTTTTCCACCTCAGCCAATGGTGTTGCCGGCGGTAAACTGAACGCCGCCGATATCGCCGCCATTTCAAATGGCAGTTATCGGTTCGTCGACGCACGTCAGTTCGCTGACTCGGGCATCCGCGATGAAGCGTTCCGCCGTGAGACCTTCCGCATTGTCGGCGGTCTGCGTGGGACCTTCAACGACGACTGGAACTATGAAATTTCCGGAAACTACGGAAAGTTCACGCAACGCACGACGACCTATGGCTATGTCGACAAGCAGCGTTTTCTGCTGTCGTATGACGCCGGTCGGAACCCGGTTACCGGCCAAATCCAGTGCCGTGCGCAGTTCGATTCGGCCGCTGCTCTCCCCTATCCGAATACCACCACCAACGTCGCTCGCCTGGCGAGCGACATCGCGGCGTGCGTTCCGTACAATCCGTTCGGTGCGGCAGATAATAGTGCGGCATCCAAGTATTTTAGCTACAACGCCGTCGACCACGCGAGAATTACGCAGTTCGACGTGAGCGGCTTCATTTCCGGCAACACGGGCAAATTCTTCCGTCTTCCAGGCGGACCAATACAGTTCTCGCTCGGTGGCGAATATCGTTCGGAGAAGGCGCTTTATGTGCAGGATCCGTTCGCATCCGATCCCGCAGGCTATACCAACGCGC
>NZ_RWKS01000025.1:0-45489 GCF_003985085.1 Sphingomonas sp. TF3
CAATGAAGAATGGATTATACCGCGACCCGCTCAACGAGCGGACGCACTTTTTCCCGATTAGGAACCCATATCGGGACGGTCGCCTTAGCGATCGCGTCGGGAGCCGTCCGGGGCGCACCCGTTCCCAAAATCTGTTCCCGGATGCTCTTTCTCGAAATGGCCAGTCGGAGACGGGAAAACGGGAAAGATCACGCTTAAAGAATGGCCGCTATCGAGAGCCCGGATTGCCGCTCGAACGTCCGGGATTGGGCGATGCCCGACAAAAGAAAGGCCGCGACATCCCCCCAGATGGCGCGGCCCGGATCCGCCGGAGCGGAACGCTGTTCGGTTTGACGGAGTGACGCGATCAGGCGACTTCGGCGGAGGCCATCATCTCGTCGGGTTCGCGCAGCACGTAACCACGGCCCCACACCGTCTCGATATAATTTTCGCCTTCGCAGGCCATCGACAGCTTCTTGCGCAGCTTGCAGATGAACACGTCGATGATCTTGAGTTCGGGTTCGTCCATGCCGCCATAGAGGTGGTTGAGGAACATTTCCTTGGTCAGCGTGGTGCCCTTGCGCAAGCTGAGCAGCTCGAGCATCGCATATTCCTTGCCGGTGAGGTGCACGCGGGCACCATCGACTTCGACCGTCTTGGCGTCGAGATTGACCGCGAGCTTGCCGGTGCGGATGACCGACTGGCTGTGGCCCTTCGAGCGACGGACGACGGCGTGGATGCGCGCGGTCAGCTCTTCGCGGTGGAAGGGCTTGGTGACGTAATCGTCGGCACCGAAGCCGAAGCTGCGCACCTTCGAGTCCATTTCGTTGATACCCGACAGGATCAGCACCGGCGTCTGCACGCGCGCAACCCGCAAGCGCTTGAGCACGTCATAGCCGTGCATGTCGGGCAGGTTGAGGTCGAGCAGAATGATGTCGTAATCATAGAGCTTACCGAGATCGAGGCCTTCTTCGCCAAGATCGGTTTTGTAGACGTTGAACCCTTCGGTGGTCAGCATGAGCTCGATCGCCATGGCGGTCGTCGGCTCGTCCTCGATCAGCAATACGCGCATCTGGGCGTTCCCCGTTTCTCGTCAGGCGTTCCGGGCCCCCTGCGGTCCGACTTGCCTCACACTCCATTAACCTCATCAGTGATGAAGGCAAAAGGTTAATTTCACATTAAGCGGCCTGAATCCACGAGTCGCGGGGATTCACTTAGGGATTTTTACGGAACAAAGCGTTTTCAGGTGCTCGCTCAGATAGGCGATCAGCACCTCCACCCGCGCTGGCCGCAGCGTGCCGGGCGGGGTCATCAAGTGCAAGGCTCCCCCATAGGGAGTCCAATCCTCGAGGATGGTTTCGAGCCGACCGGTGGCCAAGTCGTCGCCGACGATAAAGTCCGGCAGCATCGCGATGCCCAGGCCTCGGCGGAGCGCCGGCAGCATCGCCTCGCCGCTATTGGTCGCGAGCGGGCCCTGCAGACGCACCGAGACCTCGGTCCCATCCGGCCCGACGAATCGCCACGGCGCGGTAATGTTGGTGTAGGCGAAACAGCGATGTTCGCCGAGTTGGCCCGGATGGGTCGGTCGGCCGTGCCGCGCGAGATATTCGGGTGCCGCCACAAGGTTGATGCGGATGTCGGCGAGCTTGCGCGCGCGCAGCGAACTGTCGGGCAGCGAAGCGATGCGCAATGCGATGTCGAACCCTTCTGCGACGATATCGACGCGCGCATCGGACAGGTGGAGGTCGATCGTGATGCCTGGATGCAGCGCGAGAAAATCTGCGATGACCGGCGCGATGGCGATCAGCCCGAGCGACATCGGCGCGGCGACGCGCACCAGGCCGGTTGGTGCAGTTGCCGCGGCATGGGCAGCCTCTTCGGCGGCATTGGCTTCGGCCAGAATGCGCGCCGCATGTTCTGCCAAGGCCTTTCCATTCTCCGTAAGCGAGAGGCGGCGCGAGGTACGGTGGAACAGCGACTGTCCCAGATGCGTCTCGAGCCGCGTCACCGCTTTCGAAACCGTCGCTTTTGAAACGCCGATCGCATCCGCCGCGCCGCTGAAGGAGCGATGCTCGACCACGCTGGCGAAGATCGCCCAAGCTTCAAGATCGGGCAAGCGCATGGAAAAATCCTCGATAGAAACGTCTCCTCATTTGTAGATGGGGAAACGATAGGTTTCCAGCGTTTCCATTTACCGTGTGATCCAAAGCTCTATCTTGGCGGCAACAGAATTCCTCCGCTGGAGAAACACCGTGATCGAGAAACGCTCGTTCGAGAGCCTGGGCCATGCCGACCATGGCTGGCTCAATGCCCGTCATCATTTTTCCTTTGCCGATTATTATGAGCCCGCCCGGATGGGATGGGGCGCGATCCGGGTATGGAATGATGACGAGATCGCCGCCAATAGCGGCTTTCCGCCGCATCCCCACCGCGACATGGAAATCATCACCTATGTCCGTAAGGGTGCGATCACCCATCAGGATTCGATGGGAAATCAGGGCCGCACCGGCGCAGGGGATGTGCAGGTGATGAGTGCCGGCACCGGCGTGCGCCACGCCGAATACAATCTGGAGCAGGAGCCGACGACGCTGTTCCAGATCTGGATCGAGCCGACGCGGACCGGTGGATCGCCCAGTTGGGGTGCCAAGCCGTTTCCCAAGGACGATCGTTCGGGCAAGTTCGTGACGCTCGCCAGCGGCTTCGCGGAAGATGCCGAAGCTCTGCCGATCCGCGCCGATGCGCGCGTGCTCGCCGCGATGGTGCGGGCGGGCGAGAGCATCACGCATGACGTCCTGCCCGGACGCCACGCTTATCTGGTGCCCGCGACCGGATCGATCGAGATCAATGGCGAAACGTTCAAGGCGCGCGACGGTGCCGCGATGGATGGTGGCCAGACCGTTACGATCACCGCGCTGGAAGATGCCGAACTGGTGCTCGTCGATTCAGAATAACCCGTTTTCCTACCCCAACCCCCGCCCGCTCTCGGGAGGGGAGCAATGAAGAAGGACTGTACAATGACCAAGGTTCTCGTTCTCTATTATTCGTCCTACGGCCATATCGAGCAGATGGCGGATGCGGTTGCCGAAGGTGCCCGCTCGGCCGGGGCCGAGGTCGATATCCGCCGCGTGCCGGAAACCGCCCCGCAGGCGGTCATCGAAGCGGCCGGTTTCAAGACCGACACCGCCCATCCGGTGATCGAGGGCCCAGACGCCCTTGCCGATTATGACGCGATCATCGTTGGCGCGCCGACTCGCTTCGGCCGTATGCCAAGCCAGATGGCGTCGTTCTGGGATACCACCGGCGGTGTATGGTTTCAGGGCAAGCTCGTCGGCAAGGTCGGCGGCGCGTTCACCTCGACCGCCAGCCAGCATGGCGGCCAGGAAACGACCCTGTTCTCGATCATCACCAACCTGCTGCATCACGGCATGACGATCGTCGGCCTCGATTACGGCTTCCAGGACCAGATGGGCGTCGACAAGCTGCGCGGCGGTTCGCCTTATGGCGCGACCACGATCGCAGGCGGCGACGGCAGCCGTCAGCCCGAAGCGGAGGAACTGGCCGGTGCGCGCTATCAGGGCAAGCGCATCGCCGAAACGGCGGCCAAGCTTAGCGCCTGAGCTCCTGACTCCAGGGCGCCGCCATCGCTCCCAACAGGGGCGGTGGCGGCGTCGTGGCTGCCTTGCTGATCAGCAAGAGCGGCGGTTGCGGTGCAGTGGCGATCAGCCAGGCGTCGCGGTCGCTGGCAACACCCGGCTTTCCGGGGTAGGTCGTGCGCGCGCGGGCGAAGGTCAGGCGCGCGCGTGCCGCGCCCGACACGTTGACGCTCGCGCCGACCCAGCGCCAGTGCCACGGTTCCCACGTCACCCCTTGGGGGTTGCCATTGGGAAAGGACAGTTCGAAGCCATAGTCCGGCGCATGGGCAAGAAGCCAGCGCCCGGCGTTGGTGGCGGCGATACAGGCATCCACGTCCCGGCAATCGGCGGCGGGGCGCACCGCAAAGTCGATCGCATAGCCCGTGGCATGTTCGCTATAGCCGGGTGGCCCGACGAAGCGGGCGCGATTGAAGGGATCGGGGCAAATGCCGGGCCGGGCGTTACGGCAAAAGACCGCACGCTGATGCGCGATCGCGCGAAAGCAGGATACCGCATGGAGGACCCGGCCGACCCCCGGGGTCAGCGCTGCTGCAGTCAGCAGCCGGGCCAGATCCGGTGCCGCGTCGCGGTGGATAAAGCATGGTTGCCCAACCCCGAATCCCGCTGGCGCTTCGACCAGGTCGCCGCGCAGGGCCTCGGCATAGGGCAGATGGCCGAGCATGCGGCCGTCCGGCATAGGGGCGGGAAGATCGCTTTGCGGGGCAGCCGCAGTCAGGGCGAGAACGATGCCCATCGCCCCAAAAACGACCTGCGTTATCGATCTTCCGCATCTGCTCACAGGCACAATCTCTGGCATGTCGGCGCTAGCGGTGGCAAGAGGCCGAAATGCTCGCAAACCATGTTCTTTTTCTCGATGGCGAGGCACTCGTCATCGACAAGCCCGCCGGCCTCCCGGTCGACCGCCCGCGCGATGGCTCGCTTAGCCTCGAAAACCACCTCGACGGGCTGACCTTCGGGTTCAAACGCTGGCCGGTGCCGGTGCATCGGCTCGATCGCGATACGTCTGGTTGTCTCCTGCTGTCGCGCAATCCCAAGGCGCATGCCAGGCTGCAGCAGGCGTTCGAGCAAGGGCTTGTGCGCAAGCGCTATCTCGCCGTGCTCGATGGCGTGGTCGAAGGCGAAAGCGGATTGATCGACCTGGCGTTGGCCAAGGTCAGCACGATCGAGACCGGGTGGCGCATGGTTGGCGATCCCCTTGGCACCAAAGGCAGCAAGCCCTCGCGCACGGCATGGCGCGTGCTCGAGATCAAGGACGGGCGCAGCTTTGTGGAATTCATTCCCGAAACTGGCCGTACGCATCAGATTCGTGTCCATGCTGCCGAAGCGTTGGGCGCGGCGGTGGTGGGCGACCCGATCTATGGCAAGGGCGAGGGTGCGACCCTGCTCCACGCCGCCGAATTGACCGTGCCGCGTGCGGGCAAGGAGCCGATTATCGCCAAAGCACCGTTGCCGGAGCGGTTTGTGGTGGCGGGGTTCAGCGAGGGCTGAGCGCTCGCCGATTGCACTCGGAAGAGTAGGCGAAGTTAAGAGATATTGTTCGCGCATCGGCCGGTCGTCGCGCGGGATATCAGGGCTTCTGCCAACCGCCGCCCAAGGCTTTGTACAAGGCTACCGCCCCGAGGACCCGGTTGAGGCGCGCGTCGATATAGCTGCTATGCGCACTTGCGAGGCTTTGCTGGGCCAGCAGGAGCGGGAGAGTGTCGGTGAGGCCGCCTTCGAGACCCTTGCGCGCCATCTCCGCTGCATTGCGCGAAGCGGCCAGCGCTTGGGTGCGTCTGGCCATCTCGATGTCCTCGCCGGAGACTGTCGCCAAGGCATCCTCGGTGTCTCCAAGCGCCTGCTGTACGGCGCGCGCATAGCCGGCAGCGAGCTCGGCGTAACGGCCATTGGCATAGTCGAGCGAACCTCGCAGTCGCCCGCCCGAAAAAATCGGCTGCAGCGTCGACAAACCGAAATTGAAGATCGCGGCAGGTGCACCCACCGCACTTGCCAGCGCGACGCTTTGCGCTCCACCTGTTCCGGTCAAGGCAATGGAGGGCAGGAAGTTCTTGCGGGCCACCGAAATATTGGCATTCGCAGCGGCGAGCAGGCGTTCGGCTTCCTGAACGTCCGGGCGACGCAGGAGCAAGTCGGCAGGAAGACCGCTTGCCACATGCGGGATCTTCACGGTTTCGAGCGAACCTCCCGTGATCGCAATCTCTTCGGGTGTGTGGCCGCTCAGGATCGCCAGCGCGTCGGCAAGATGCGTCCTTTGGATCTCGAGCGGGGCAATCGCCGCTTCGAACTGGGCGACGAGGGCGGTCTGCTGGGCCAGTTGCATACCCGTGACGAGCCCATGCTGTTGCTGGATACGCAGACCCTCCAATATGCGGGTCGCGCTTAGGACGTCATTCTTGGCGTCCGCGATCTTGTCTTGCACCGCGCAGAGCTGGAAATAGGTCGCCGCCACGCTGCTCGTCACGCCGAGACGCACCACCGCAATCGAAAAGCGCGCCGCCTGGCCGTTGGCGATGGCACTGCGTCGCGCGTCGTGAAGCTTGCCCCATAAATCTATTTCGTAGGAAGCGCTCGCGACGCCGAGCAACGGACTGTAGCGCCGCAGCGTGCCGGTGGGGCTGAGGCTGCGGATGGTCGATGCGCCCGGCTGGAGCGCGACCGTCGGCAGCAAGGCCGCACCCGCGATCCGCGCCTGCGCATCGGCTTGAACCAACCGCGCTTGAGCCTGGGCTATGTCCGTATTGAGCGACTGCGCGTCTGTGATCAGGCGTTCCAGTTCGGGGGCGTCAAATGCGCTCCACCAGTCGTCGCTCGGCCACTCTCCCTGGTTGGCGACCGGGTTGTTCCATTGCGCGGGGACGGTCGGGGCGGGCGGGACCGGGCGGGGGCCGAGCGCGCATCCCGCCAGCGTTGCGCTCGCGAGCAGAATACCGATGATCCGGTGCGGGTATGAGCAAGGAGACGACATTGCGGGACCCATCATGGCTGCGGCACCGGCTGAAGCGGCCCTGGTGAGGCCTTGCGGCGGCGGGACAGGCGATTGATTGCGAGAAAGACGGCCGGCGTGGTGAACAGCGTCAGTACCTGCGACAACATCAGTCCGCCGACGATGGCATAGCCGAGCGGCTGGCGGATTTCCGCACCCGCGCCCGTCCCGATCATCAACGGGATGCCGCCAAGCATTGCGCACAGGGTCGTCATCAGGATTGGCCGAAAGCGAGTGAGGCAAGCTTCGCGGATGGCTGCCTCGGGTGCCAAGCCTGCGGCTTCCTGCTCGACCGCGAAATCGACGAGCATGATGCCGTTCTTCTGCACAAGCCCGATCAGCAACACGATGCCGATAATTCCGATAACGTCCAGCGGGCGCCCTACCAGCCATAGCGTGAGCAACGCCCCCAGGCTGGCCGAAGGCAAGGTCGACAGGATCGTCAGGGGCAGGATCCAGCTTTCGTAGAGCATCCCCAAAATGAGATACACGACCACAAGAGCCAGCAGGATCAGGATCCCCTGGCCCGCAAGCGCGGACTGGAACGCCTGTGCATTGCCCGCGAACGATGTCTGCAAGGTGGGCGGCAGATGAAGCTGCGCCTGGACCTTCTGAACTGCGCTTACCGCAGTGCCGATGGACACGCCTGGCGCGAGATTGAAGGAAATGGTCGTCGAGGGGAAGCCACTCTGATGGTTCACCACCAGCGGGGCTGAGTCGGGCTGGATCGTGGCGACCTGCGACAGTGGGATTCGGTCGCCGTTCGACGCGCTGAGATAGATTTGCTGTAGCGAATCCGGTGTCGCCCGTTGTGCCGCAGCGAATTCGAGCACGACGAAATATTGGTTCACCGGAGTGTAGATCTTCGTCGCCGGGCGTTCGCCATAGGCGTCGTACAGCGCGGTATCGATGGTTTCCGGTGTGATGCCGAGGCGTGCAGCGGCGTCGCGGTCGATGGTGATCGCAAGTTGTGGCCCGTTGCTGCCCGCGTCGCTGGTCACATCGGTGACACCGGCGATCTTCTTGAAGGCCGACGCCACGCGCTGCGACCACTCGCTGAGTTCGGCGCTGTCGGCGTCGACCAGCGTGAACTGATATTGGCTCTTGGAGACTCGCGCGCCGATCGTAATGTCCTGCGACGCCTGGAGGTAGAGCTTGATCCCGGCGAGCCCTGCGACGGCCTTGTTCAACCGAGCGATGACCTGCTGTGCGCCGCCATCGGGTCCTCGATGTCCGAACGGCTTGAGCGCGATGAACATACGGCCCTGATTGGGGGCCGGGCTGCTTCCGCCCGGGCCGATATAGCTCGCGACGGTCTGGATTGCGGGGTCTTTTAGCAGGATGTCGACGAGCGCCGTCTGGCGGGCGGCCAGCCCCGTTGTCGAGATGTCGCCGCTGGCTTCGGTAATCCCGGCGATCATGCCGGTATCCTGCTCAGGAAAGAAACCCTTTGGGATCGTTACGAACAAGAGGCCGGTCAATGCGACCGTGCCGCCCATCGCGACGAGCGCGAGCCGCTGGTGGCGCAGTACGACGTCCAGCCCTTTGCCGTAACCCGCAGTCAGCCGCGCGAAGCCGCGCTCGAGCAAGGTATAGAGTCGGCCATGCCGGGCGTCGGCACGGCTTGGCTTGAGCAGAATGCTGCACAACATTGGTGTCAGGGTTAGGGAGACGATCACCGACAGGACGATCGCCGAAGCCACCGTCAGCGCGAACTCCTGGAACATCCGGCCGACCAGACCGCTCATCAGCAACAAGGGGATGAACACTGCAAGCAGCGATGTCGAAATCGCGAGGATGGTGAAACCGATCTCGCCCGCACCCTTCAGTGCCGCCTGGAACGGCGTCAGGCCTTGTTCGACGTAGCGGGTGATGTTCTCGATCATCACAACCGCATCATCGACGACGAAGCCGACTGCGATCGACAGCGCCATCAGCGACAGATTGTCGAGGCTGAATCCGCACAGGCGCATCACGACGAACGTGCCAATGATCGACAGCACGACGGCTATCCCCGGGATCAGGGTGGCGCGTGGCTCGCGGAGGAAAAGAAAGATCGTGCCGATTACGAGCAGGACCGTCAGCAGAAGCGTGGACCGGACGTCGCTTACGGAGGCCTGGATCGTCGTGGTTCGGTCGGACACAATGCGGATCTGCACCGCCTTCGGCAGCGATGCCTGCAGCTTGGGCAGCGCCGCCCGGATTTGCGCGACCGTCTGGATCACGTTCGCTCCGGCTGCCGGAAAGACGTTGAGGATGATGGCCGGCTTCCGGTTGAACCAGCCGGCAAGCTGGGTGTTTGCGGGCCCGATCCGCGCGCTGCCAATGTCAGAGATGCGGATCGGTGCGCCGTTGCGATAGGCGATCACCACATCTGAAAAGCCCTTTTCGGTATCGAGCTGGTCGTTGGTCGACAGGCCCCAGGTCTGGCGGTCGCCGCGGATCGTTCCTTTGGCGGCTTTGAGCGTGCTTTGCTGAAGCGCCGTACGCACGGTGGCCATTGTCAGTCCGTGGCTCGTTAGGGCCGCCGGGTCGACTTCGACCCGCATGGCAGCCTGCCGCTGTCCACCGATCGTGACCAGGCCGACGCCGGGCATCTGCGATAGGCGACCGAACAGGACGCTCTCGGTATAATCGTCGACCGTGGTCAACGGCAGCGCGTCGGACGTGATTCCCAGGATGAGGGCGGGCGGGTCGGCCGGGTTGACGAGGCGAAAGCTTGGCGGCGCGACCAGCGTCGGGGGCAGACTCGCCTGTGCCGCGATCAGCGCTTGCTGCACGCCAAGCGCGGCCTGCTGGGCCGAAACGTTTGGCGCGAACTGCAATGAAATCTGCACAAAGCTGAGAGCGCTCGAAGATGTCATCTGGGTCAGGCCCGGGATCTGCCCAAGCTGACGCTCCAGCGGGGTTGCGACCGCAGCGGCGTTGGTGGTCGCGTCCGCGCCTGGCAGCTGTGCGGTGACCTGGATTGTCGCGACGCTGACGTTCGGCAACGATTCAACCGGCAGCTGCAGATAGGACAGAATGCCGGCGAGCAGCAGCGCTATCGCAAGCATCATCGTCGCCACCGGGCGCCGGATGAAGGGGCCCGACAGCCCGCCCGATGGAGTCAGCTCCGATGCCTCGGGCGCGCTCATTGAACGATGCCCAGCCGGTGAGGGTCATCCGATCGCACCGGGGCGGAGGCGGGATTGGCCTGGGCCGTCACCACCGCCCCGGGAGTCAGCGCGAACTGGCCGTCGGTAACCACGGTTTCGCCGCCGACCAGGCCGGCGGTTACGATCGTTCGATCACCCGTCGATGCTCCGGCCTTGATCGGCTGCATGCGCGCGTGACCGTTGGACACCAGCCAGACGAACGTCGCTTGCGGGTTCCGCTGAACCGCGCTGGACGGGATTGTTATGACACCGGGCCGGATGCCCAGTTCGAGCTGTGCATGTACCAATTGTCCGGGCCAGAGCTTGCGGTCGGCATTCGGCAGGACCGCTTTGAGAAGCACGGTGCCGGTTGCCGGATCGATCTGGTTGTTGAGAACGACCAATTCGCCGGATTCGAGAACGGGTCGTCCATCGCCTTGCGTCGTGACGGCGACTTTCAGGTTCGTCCGCGAGCCAACCACTGCGCGCTGGATTGCATCGAGATCCTTTTGCGAAACCGAAAACAGCATGGCAATCGGCTGCACCTGCGCGACCGTCACGATTCCGGCGGCGTCCGACGGGCCGACCAACGCTCCGGGATCGGCTTTGCGCAGACCTGCCACGCCCGAAATGGGCGAACGGATTGTGGTGTAGGCGAGCGACAGGCGGTCGCGCGTTAGGACCGCGCGATCACCTGCCACGGTTGCGGCAAGTTGGGCGACCTGGGTTCGGTAGGCAGCGACTTGTTGCGCGGATGCAAGCCCTTGCGAGACGAGCGGCGCGTTACGCTCGAGCAGATCACGCGCCCCGTCCAGCGCCGCGCTGTCGCGCGCGAGTTGCGCCCGATCGGCCTCCAGCGCCGCCTGCAAAGGGCGCGGATCGATCTGTGCAAGCGGCTGACCGGCCTTGACCGTCTGTCCCTCGACATAGAATAAACTGGTGATCCTGCCACTGGTCTGCGCGCGTGCATCGACAGTGTAATAGCCTTGCAGCTGGCCCGGGGCACCAAGCGTTACGGGCTGATTGCCGCGCTGAACGACGGCGGTCACGACCGGGACGGCGGGCACCCGTTCCGCGGCGGGAGACGCGCTGCAGGCTGCCAAACTCGACGCTATGCCGACGAGCGCCAAATGCGTTAGCTCGCGCCGCTTTCCCCGATGCATCACAGGCCTCCGATGCGCGGCCGGGGCCATGACGTTCGTGACCCCTCAACCGACGACGGTGTTCTTTTTAGGCAGCGATGTGGATTTGTAATTTATACGAAGGTTGGGCGCGGTTTTGGGTTCTTGTCACCGAGACGGCCGGGCCAATGCAGCGGACGTGTTACCCGAATCGCCCACGTTGGAAATGGTGCCGGCTGCAGGGATCGAACCCGCGACATCCAGTTTACAAAACTGGCGCTCTACCAACTGAGCTAAGCCGGCACGTCGCACGCTCAATGCGTCAGGATATGCCGAAGGTCCAGCCCTCCGTGCGTGCGATTTGTGCGGTGAGGGCAGGCGGATGCCAAAATTCCGGGTGTGCGCGATTGGCGCGCAGCCACGCCGCAGTCAAAATCGCGTCGGTGGCATGATCGGTATAGCGCGGGAGAGGAAGGTGCGGTGCGCTGCCGAGCACGCCAAGCGCGACGTCGAGTGCGGCAGGATCGCGCAGTTTGCTGAGGCCCTTGCGCACACCTGCGGCGCGGGCCGCGATGGTGGTGTAGATCTCGACCACGCACGCGCCGGCGGTTGGAGCGGGATCGAACGGCCATATGGGCACGTCCGTGCTGAGATGATGGAGCAGACGCATCCCGGCGAAGCTCGCTTTGGCGACCTGCGCGGCACCGATCGCATCATAGACCGTCGAGGGTTTGCCGAAGCCTGCGGCATTGTGATGCGCTTCACAGCGGCGGAAGTGGAGGAAGTCGGCCTTGGTCCCGTCGCGCGCACCGAGATAGAAATGCGTGCCGCGCCGTGCTTCGAGGAAGGAGGCTGCCCCGAGATCGGCGTCGGGCGCATGCGCGTCGACATAAGCCCAGAAAGCGCGTGCCGTAGTCGGCGTGTCCTCGCCGGGTAGATACGCCCCGCGCAGCACATAAGGCGGTGCGAAGCTGAAGTCGAAGCCGACCAGCAAGGGCGTATCCGCCCGATCGCGCAACCAGTGCAGGATGTCGGCGCGCGACCAGATGCCGCGCGGCGGGGAGACGAGGGTAGGGGCGGCGGTGCCGGTTTCGCACAGCGCCAGCGCGATGCCGGGGTGGCGCGCGCCTTTGGCACCGGACCAGTCGATCGCGGCGAAGCGTGAGAAATGCGCCGGTGTCACGCTTTCTTGCGGGGCTTGGCGGCCTTGCGCGCGGCCGCCTGGTCGCGCGCACGGGTGACCATGTCCTGCACCCGTTCCAGATCGCTAGTGTCATAGCGGACCAGCACCGCAGGCCAGCCTTCATAATGCGGCGTCTGCCAGAAGGTCGCGGGGTCGGTTTCGAGCAGCATTTCCTTGGTATCCGCGTCGATCGAGAGGACGAACGAACCTGCCTCGCTGCCGATCGAGACGAACGCCCGCCCGTTCGACGCGACCTTGATCGCCGCCCCGCCATAATGCGTCCCGGCCACGGTGTCGGGCAGCGTCAGCGCAAAGGCGGCGAGCGACTCCCAGTCCTTCATTCCTCCCCCTTCAGGCTGGCCCACCACGCCATGCGTTCGGCGATGCGCTTTTCCATGCCGCGCTCAGTCGGCACATAGAAGGTCTGCGGTGCCATTTCGGCCGGCCAGTAATTCGCGCCCGAAAAGCCCTCGGCGGTATCGTGATCATAGGCATAGCCCTTGCCATAGCCAATGTCCTTCATCAGCTTGGTCGGCGCGTTTAGGATATTCTCGGGCGGCATCAGCGATCCTGTCTCGCGCGCCGATTTCCAGGCGGCCTTCTGTGCCTTGTACGCGGCGTTCGATTTCGGCGCGGTGGCGAGATACAGGCACGCTTGCGCGATCGCCAGTTCGCCCTCGGGGCTGCCGAGGAAATCATAGGCATCCTTGGCGGCAAGGCACTGCGTCAGCGCATTGGAATCGGCGAGGCCAATGTCTTCCACCGCCATCCGCACCATGCGGCGCAGCAGGTACAGCGGCTCCTCGCCCGCGGTCAGCATCCGCGCCAGATAATAGAGTGCGGCTTGCGGATCCGATCCGCGCACCGCTTTGTGCAGCGCGGAGATGAGGTTGTAATGCCCCTCGCGGTCCTTGTCATACACCGCGACACGGCGCTGCAGAAAGGCGGAGAGCCCGGCAGGATCGAGCGGTTCGGGCAGGTGGACCGCGAACAGCGTCTCCGCCTGGTTGAGCAGGAAGCGCCCGTCGCCATCGGCGCTGGCGATCATCGCGTCGCGCGCCTCCGGCGTGAGCGGCAGCGGGCGCTCCTCGACCTGCTCGGCGCGGTCGAGCAATTTGCCGAGCGCGGCCGCATCGAGCCGGTGCAGGATCAGCACTTGCGCGCGGCTGAGCACGGCGGCGTTCAATTCGAAGGACGGGTTCTCGGTGGTCGCGCCGACCAGCGTGACGGTGCCGTCCTCGACATAAGGCAGGAAGCCGTCCTGCTGCGCACGGTTGAAGCGGTGGATTTCGTCGACGAACAGCAACGTGCGCTTGCCGATCTTCGCGTGATCGCGGGCTTCGGCAAAGGCTTTCTTGAGATCGGCGACGCCCGAGAACACCGCCGAAATCGCCATGAAGCGCAAGCCCACCGCATCGGCGAGCAGCCGCGCGATCGTCGTCTTGCCGGTGCCGGGCGGCCCCCACAAAATCATCGACGACAGCCGCCCCGCCGCGACCATCCGCCCGATCGCGCCTTCGGGGCCGGTGATGTGATCCTGCCCCACCACCTCGGCGAGCGTCGTCGGGCGCAGCCGGTCGGCGAGCGGGGCGGTGGCGCTCGGCTGGTCGGCGGCGGGGGGATCGAAGGTCGCGAACAGGTCGGGCATCATTTTCCTCGGGCGAGTAGGGCCAAGATAGGGTTTCCCCAAAAAAATGCACGAACCCCTTGCGTCGATGCAATAAAGATATATCTTAGTGCCATCGTGTTATAGAAAGGAACGATATGTTTGTATTTGTAGAACGCGGCGGTCGCGGAGACCGTGGCTGTCATCCTGGCCGTAAAGGCATGGCCATGGGCGGACGCTTTGGTGGCGGCTTCGGCGGCGGGTTCGGGCGTGGCCATGGTCATGGGCACGGCCGGGGCGACGGTGAGGGGCGGGGTGGCCCGCGCGGTCGGCGTATGTTCGACGGCGGCGAATTGCGGCTGGTGCTGCTCAAGCTGATCGCCGACGAGCCACGCCACGGCTATGATCTGATCCGCTCGATCGAGGAACTGACCGGCGGTGCCTATGCGCCGAGCCCGGGCGTCGTCTATCCCACGCTCACGCTGCTCGACGACATGGACCTGATCGAGGCGCGGCAGGCCGAAGGGGCCAAAAAGCTCTTCGCGGTCACCGAAACCGGCACCGCGCATCTCGCCGAGAATGCGGAACAGGTCGCGGCGCTGTTTGCGCGTCTTGCCGAGGTCGGCGCAGAACGCGCGCGGACTGACAGCGCGTCGGTGCGCCGGGCGATGGGCAATCTGCGCGAGGTATTGATCCACAAGCTGCGCAGCGAAGACGTGGCGCAGGAAACGCTGCACGAAGTCGTCGCGCTGATCGACGAAGCCGCGCAGAAGATCGAGCGGCTGTAAAAATGACCCGGCTTCAGCTCCTCCGCCGTCGCCTCGCAAATGCCGCGGCTGCGGCGGGGGCTGAGCCTCCCCTTCGGAGACGTGATATGACCCTGAGCACAACCGCGCGCGTGCCGACGGCGCATGCGAGCAAGTACCTTCAGCAGACCTGCAAGCATTGGGAGCACAATCTGGCGGTGGTCTTCACCCCCGAGCACGGCACGATCGTGTTTCCAAAGGATGCGCGCGGGGCCAATTTCCCGGGCGATGCCACCGTCACTTTCGATGCCGAACCCGATGCGCTCGTGGTGCGGATCGAGGCTAGCGCAGTCGAACAGCTCGAAGCGTTGCAAGGCGCGGTCGCGCGCCATGTCGATCGCTTCGCGTTTCGCGAGGCACCACTCGCTTATGATTGGCGCTGAACGCGCACGTCATGCGGCGCGGCGCGCGAGTACCTTCAAATAGGTGTCGAGCACGGTCTGGTTGATGCGTTCCCATTGATAGGTCGCGGCCTCGGCATGACCGGCGGCCCCGGCGGTGCTGCGGAAGGCATGGTCCTCGCAGAAGCGCTGTAGGGCGTCGGCGTAGCCTTCGATGTCGGTCGGGGGCACGATCAGCCCGGTGACGCCGTCGGCGATCAGGCCGACGGCACCACTGGCGCGGGCCGCGACGACGGGCACGCCCGCCGCCATGGCTTCCAGAGTGACATTGCCGAAGGTCTCGGTCACGCTCGGGTTGAAGAACACGTCCATCGATGCGACTGCCTTGCCCAGATCGTCGCCGGTCAGATAGCCCGCGAACACCGCATCGGGCACTTCCTGCGCGAACCAGTCGCGCGCCGGGCCTTCGCCGATCACCAGCGTCTTGTGCTTAACGCCGCGCGCCTTGAGCGTGCGGAGGGCCGCAGCGAAGACGTCCAGCCCCTTTTCTTTGACCAGGCGCCCGAGAAAGCCGACCGCGACCTCGTCATCGCCGATGCCAAGGCTGCGTCGCCACGCCAGATCGCGCTGCGCGGGGTTGAAGCGATCGTGATTGACCCCGCGCGACCAGCGCGTCACCGGGGTGGGCACGCCCCATTCGCGCAGGATCTCGCCCATGACCTGGCTTGGCGCGAGCACTTCATCGACCCGGCTGTAAAAACGCTTCTGAATACCGATCATCGGCGGCACCAGAAACCCCAAGCCGTAATAGCTCATATAGGTCTCGAACCGCGTATGGTACGAAGCAACCCGGGCGATGTTATGCTTTTCAGCATAATTGAGCGCTTTGTGCCCCAGACGGTCCGGTGCCGAAACGTGGATCATATTGGGCGCGAAGGCGTCGAGATCGCGCCGGACACGGTTGCCCATGCCGCGCGTCAGCTTGTATTCGCCGCGCAACGGGATCTTGATCGATGGCGCGCTGACCAGGTCGCCGACCGGCGGGAATGCTGGGGTGCGGCTCGTCGGTGCATAGATTCGCACCTTCACGCCGCGACTGAGCAGATAGCCGACCAGGAGGTTGAGGGTCTGGTTGGCACCATCACGGGTATAGTTATAATTGCCGCTGAACAGGGCTACGCGGAGATCGGACGCTTCCATCGTGCCGGGCCATAGCGAAGCTATCGCCGGATGACTATCTCTCGCGTCAAAGGAGTTTTTGCGCCGATGACCGACCTTTCCGCCTTTCCGATCACACAACTCTGGCCCGCCGCTCATCCTGACCGGCTGCAACTCTATTCGCTCCCCACGCCCAATGGTGTGAAAGTGTCGATCATGCTGGAAGAGACGGGGCTGGCGTATGACCCGCATCTGGTCGATTTCGCCAAGGACGACCAGCACAGCCCCGCCTTCGAATCGCTCAACCCCAATGGCAAGATCCCCGCGATCCTCGACCCCGATGGGCCCGGCGGCAAGCCGCTCGCTTTGTTCGAATCCGGCGCGATCCTGCTCTATCTGGCGGAAAAGACCGGCAAGTTCCTCCCCAGCGATCCCGCTGCGCGCTGGCAGGCGATCCAGTGGGTGATGTTCCAAATGGGTGGGGTTGGCCCGATGTTCGGCCAGGTCGGCTTCTTCGTGAAGTTCGCGGGCAAGGACTTTGAGGATAAGCGCCCGCGCGATCGTTACGTGGCCGAGGCCAAGCGCATTCTGGGCGTGATGGACCGCGTATTGGCGGACAAGACCTGGTTCCTGGGCGATGACTATACGATCGCCGATATCTCGATGCTCGGCTGGGTGAACGGCCTGGTCGACTTTTACGGCGCGGGCGAGCTGGTCGGCTTTGACCAGTTCACGCACGTAAAGGCATGGCTCGAACGCGGCCTCGCACGGCCAGCGGTGCAGCGCGGTCTGGCGATCCCGGCGCGGGGGTAGTCAGGCCGGCGGCGCGTCCGAAAAGCCTTCATACCACACAGCAATGGAGTTGCTGTGGGCAAGCCACGGCGCGGGCGCGGTCTCCTGGACCGCGTCGCCGTGCTGGTGCCATCCGCCGAGCGAGCAGTGAATGATCGCCTTCACCCGTGCGATGCCATGCTGGGCCATGTCCAGCGCGGTCACGATGCCGATATGGCCATCATGCGTCCGGCCATCGGTGCCGGTGTAATCTGGGTAGACCAGGAAGCTGCCGACAACCGGCTCCGGCAACGCGCGAAAATAGCCGGTTGAGGATAGGCCGTCGGCGTGGATCGCGGTGGTCTCGAACCAGCCGCCGTTGATCTTCTTGTAGAGCGGGTGGTTGACGATGCGCGATTGTGGCGGAACCGATGGGAAGCGGATGCTCCAATAGACAAAGCCGCTGCAATCGAGCTTGCCATTGGAAGGGATGGTCGCGGCGGCGAAGGATGGCATGGTGCCGGGGCTCTTATATTCGGTCTTCTTGCCAAGCCCGCTGCGCGCGCGCGTAATCGCCGTTGCCGAATCCATTGTGCTTCCCCTGTTCCCGGCGCGGGGTCGTGCTCGACGGTCAGCCCCGCGACTCGCCCGCTAACAAGGCGGCGTCCCGATTTCGTGAAAAACGCGTGCGCCGGGCGGGTGGACGACACGACCCACAACGAAATTTGTTCCCCTCTCGTTCCGGTGTTGCTACATCGCTGCTTATGGCAAAACTCCAAAAGCGCTATGTCTGTCAGGCCTGCGGATCGGTGTCGCACCGCTGGCAGGGGCAATGCGCCGATTGCGGGGAATGGAACACGCTGGTCGAGGAAGCTCCCGCTACCGTCACGCCGTTCCAGGCGAAGCATAATCTGCAGGGCGGCGGGCGCGCGTTTCAGCTCGTCAGCCTCGATGCCGAGATCACGCTACCCGATCGGCTCGCCACCGGCATTGCCGAGCTTGATCGCGCGCTCGGCGGCGGGTTCGTCGAAGGATCGGCGACGCTGATCGGCGGCGATCCCGGCATCGGCAAATCCACCTTGCTCCTGCAAGCGGCCGCGAAGATGGCGCTGGCCGGGCTGCCAGTCGCCTATGTCTCGGGCGAGGAAGCGGCCGATCAGGTGCGTTTGCGCGCGCGGCGGCTCGGGCTCGGCCATGCGCCGGTGATGCTGGCGGCGGCGTCCTCGACGCGTGACATTCTCACCACGCTCGGCCAGGCGACGCCACCTGCCTTGCTGGTGATCGATTCGATCCAGACGATGCATAGCGATTTGATCGAGGGCGCGCCGGGCACCGTCAGCCAGGTGCGCGCCTCGGCGCAGGAATTGATCCGCTTCGCCAAGGAACGCGGCACGGCGGTGGTGCTGGTCGGCCATGTCACCAAGGATGGCAGCATCGCCGGCCCGCGCGTGCTCGAACATATGGTCGATACCGTGCTGAGCTTTGAAGGCGAACGCAGCCACCAATATCGCATCCTGCGCGCGATCAAGAACCGCTTTGGCGGCACCGATGAAATCGGCGTGTTCGCGATGGTGGCGGAAGGGCTGGCCGAAGTGTCCAACCCCAGCGCCTTGTTCCTCACGCAACGCGAGGAAGGCATGACCGGCACCACGGTGTTCCCGGCGCTGGAAGGCACACGACCCGTGCTGGTCGAAATCCAGGCGCTGGTCGTGCGCCTGGCGAGCGGGGCCACGCCCCGGCGCGCGGTGGTCGGCTGGGACAGCGGGCGCCTCGCCATGGTGCTGGCGGTGCTGGAGGCACGCTGCGGGCTCAGTTTCTCCTCAAGCGAAGTCTATCTCAACATTGCGGGCGGCTACCGCGTGCAGGACCCGGCCGCCGATCTGGCGGTGGCGGCGGCGTTGATCTCGGCGCTGTCGGAACGCCCGGTGCCCGCCGATGCGGTGGTGTTCGGCGAACTGGCCCTGTCCGGCGAAATCCGCCCGGTCGCGCATGGCCCGCTGCGCTTGAAGGAGGCGGGCAAATTGGGCTTCGAGCGCGCGCTGCTGCCGGCGGCGGTTACCGACGACAAAAGCGGCCTGAAGCTGAGCGGCTTCGGCACGCTGGCCAGCTTCGTGGAGCATATGCTGGGGCGGTGAGGGTGGCGTTGCGCCCTCCCGCAAATCTTCCACTGGTGGAGCGTGATGACTCTTGGTCGCATCCTCTCCCTATCCGTAGCTCGCTGTCCGTAGCTCTCCGTCCGTTCGTTTCGAGCGTAGTCGAGAAACCTGGCACAGCGCTTGTGGCTGTTTCTCGACTACGCTCGAAACGAGCGGGTTGAGGAAAGCACTCCCCCAAACCCCGTAACCCCCAGCACGCCCGCACCCACTCGACTTCCACCGTCCCACGCTTGTAAGACGCGCGCCATGCATCTTACCGCCCTCGACATATTGGTCCTGCTCGCCGTTGGTGGTGCCGCCACGCTCGGCATCACGCGCGGCTTCGTCACCGAAGTGCTGTCGCTGTTCGCCTGGGTCGGAATCGTGTTTGCGATCAAGCTGTTCCATGTGCCGCTGACTCATGCGCTGACCGGCGTGGTCGGCACGACGACGGGCGCGGCGGTGCTCGCCTTCGCGATTCTGGCGGGCGGCACTTATTATGGCGGGCGCATGGTTGCGCGGGCGATCGGTGCCCGTACCCGCGATTCGGTGCTGGGGCCGGTCGATCGCGCGCTCGGCTTCGGCTTTGGCGCGCTCAAGGGCTTGATCCTCGCGAGCCTGGCTTTCCTGCTGGTGGTGCTGATGACCGACACCGTCAGCGGCGGCCCGGCGCATCGCCCCGAATGGCTGACCTCGGCCAAGGTCTATCCCCTCCTCAACAGCACCAGCGCCAGCATCGCCGATTTCGTCGATCGCCGCCGCAAGGGCGAGCCGGTGTTCGGGCATGGCGCGAACGTCGCCGACTCCGATCGCGCGGGCGAGTAGCGATTTCTCGGTCCCTGGCCGCGCAAAGCGGCGCAGAACATCCCATCGCCGGGGTGACGAATCCCCCGGCATGCCCTACATCCGCTGCATGAACGCGCCGCTCTACAACACCGAAATCCTGCGGCTCGCCGCCACCATTCCGCATCATCAGCGCTTGCCAAGTCCAATGGCGACCTCGGAAAAACGCTCGCCGATCTGCGGCAGCCGCGTGACGGTGGATATCAATGTCGATGCTGAGGGGCGCGTATCCGACCTCGGTCTGCTGGTGCGCGCCTGTGCGCTGGGTCAGGCCTCGTCGTCGCTGATGGGCGCGGCGGTGATCGGCAAATCCGCCGCTGAGATCGCCGCTGCGCGCGATGCGCTGGCCGCCTGGCTCGCGGGGCAGGGGCCGTTGCCCGACTGGCCCGGCTTCGAATTGTTCACGCCTGCACTGCCGCACAGCGCGCGGCACGCGTCGATCCGACTAGCCTTCGAAGCGGCCGCCGAAGCCGCCGCCGCTGCCGCCGCAAAGGCACCGGCATGAACGAATCGCTGCTGCTCGATGGCGTCATCCTCGGTGGCTTTGCGCTCGTTTTCGTCCTGATCTTCCGCCGTTTCGGCCTCGGCGCGACGCTCGGCTATCTCGTCGCGGGCGCGGTCGTCGGGCCGCAAGTGCTGCATCTGGTCGGCAATGCCGAATCCAAGATCGGCGTGGCCGAACTCGGCATCACGCTGCTGTTGTTCATCGTCGGGCTGGAACTCAATCCATCGCGATTGTGGGCGCTCAAGAAGGAAATCTTCGGGCTCGGGCTATTGCAGGTGGTACTGTGCGGGCTGGCGGTCACCGGCCTCGTCGCGGCGGTGCATTTCTCCTGGTCGGCGGCGTTGGTGCTAGGGTTGCCGCTCGCACTTTCCTCGACCGCGCAGGTGTTGCCGATGCTGCAATCGGCGGGGCGCCTGCGCACGCCCTTTGGCGAGCGCGCCTTTTCGATCCTGCTGTTCCAGGATTTGTCGATCGTGCCGCTGATCACGCTGGTGACGGTGCTGTCGCGCAATCCGGCGGACGCGCATGGCCCGCCGGGCTGGCAATTGTTCCTGTCGACCGTGCTCGCCGTGGCCGGGCTGGTGCTCGCCGGGCGCTTCCTGCTGCGCCCGCTGTTCCGCATCATCGGTAATCTGGGGGAGCGCGAGATGTTCGTGTTCGCCGCGTTGTTCACGGTGGTGGCCGCGGCGGCGATCATGGAGGCGCTTGGTCTGTCGACAGCACTGGGCGCATTCGTCGCGGGCGTGATGCTGGCGGACAGCCCGTATCGGCATGAGCTGGAGGCCGATGTCGAGCCGTTCCGCTCCATCCTGCTCGGCCTGTTTTTCCTCGCGGTCGGCATGATGCTCGATTTGCACGCGATCGCCGAGCGGCCGTTCTTCGTGATCGGCATGGCGCTCGCGCTGATCGCGACCAAGGCGGTGATCATCTTCGGCATCGGTATGGCCTTTCGCATGAAGTGGCGCGCCGCGCTCGCGCTCGGGCTGCTGCTCAGCCAGGGTGGCGAGTTCGGCTTCGTGCTGTTCGCCCAGGCGCAGCGTGCCTTCCTGATCGCGCCCGAGGCGGCGAGCCTGTTCGGCGCGATCGTCACGCTGTCGATGGCGACGACGCCGTTCCTGATGATGATTACCAAGCGCATCCGCGAAGAGCCGGTCGTCGCGGGCGAGCGTGACGGCCCAAAGGCCGACGGGGCCAATGCGCTGATCGTCGGCTATGGTCGCTTCGGCCAGACGGTGGCGCAAATGCTGATCGCGCAAGGCGTGCCGGTGACGCTGATCGACACCGATATCGAGATGATCGATGTCGCCAGCGATTTCGGGGCCAAGGTCTATTATGGTGACGGAACGCGGCTGGATTTGCTGCGTCAGGCGGGTGCGGGCGAGGCGGAGTTGATCCTGTTCTGCATGGATGGCGACCAGATTTCGCCCGATCTCGTTACCGGGGTCCACAACGCCTTTCCCAAAGCGTCAATCTACGTGCGCGCGTTCGATCGTCGCGCGGTGATCAAGCTGAAGGGCGCCCCGGTCGATGGCGTCGTGCGCGAAGTGCTCGAATCGGCGGTGAAGATGGGGCGCATGGCGCTTGAGAGCATCGGCGTGGACCATGCCGAGATCGATCGTACCGAGGACATTTATCGCCGCAACGACAAGGAACGTCTGCGCGTGCAGTCCGAGGCGGGCGACATTCGCGCGGCGCGTGGCATCATGATTACGCAAGATCAACGCGCCGGGCTGAGCGAGGAGCAGGCAGGATGAACTGGATCGGGCTGTTCGCGGCGCTTTCGGGCGCAATAGCCGTCGGCGCGGGGGCGTTTGGCGCGCATGGGGCTAGCGGCCAGGCGGCTGAATGGCTCAAAACAGGCGCACATTACCAGTTGATCCATGCCGTCGTGGCGTTGGTGGCATGGCGGATGGAGGCACGCGCACCAGCCTGGCTGTTCCTCAGCGGCGGCGCGCTGTTCGCCGCGACGCTGTATCTGATGGCGCTGGGTGCGCCCCGCTGGCTCGGCGCGATCACGCCGATCGGGGGCGTGTTGTTGATCGGCGGGTGGTTGTGGCTGGCGTGGGTGGCTGCGCGCGCGGCGTGACGCTGACACGAGGAGCACGTGCGTGGCGCGCACCAAGCTGAGTTTTTGTCGCAGGAAGGTGCAGTTCAGCACTGAAAACGAGGCACTTTTGCGGGCGCAGGCGAGCGGTCTCGTGCTGCGCCCCTATCGGTGTGATCGCTGCGGCGCGTTTCACTTGACCAGCCGGACCAAGGGCAAGCGCGTGCCGCGTCCGGTGGCGTGACGGACGCGTTGGCGGAGCGCAGCGCCTCTCCCGTCATGCCGGGCCCCTCGACGTAGCTCGGGACAGGCTTGTCCCGGCATCCACTGCGAAGCGTATTCTGCCATCGATCGTCTCATATCCCGGTGGACCCCGGCACGAGGCCGGGGTGACGAGCGCCCTATGCATCCCTTCGACAATACCCGACAGGCGCGATAGGGACGGCGGATGACCAGCGCCTCGACCCGCCGCATCCTGCTCGCCAGCCTGATCGGCACCTCGGTCGAATTCTACGATTTCTATATTTACGCGACCGCCGCCGCCTTGGTGTTCGGCCCGCTTTTCTTCCCAGCGCAGGATCCGGCGGTTCGGCTGCTGGCCTCTTACGCGAGCTTCGGCCTCGCCTTCTTCGCCCGGCCGCTGGGGGCGGCGGTGTTTGGGCATTTCGGCGACCGTTTGGGGCGCAAGTCGACGCTGGTCGCCTCGCTGATGCTGATGGGCGGCTCGACCGTCGCGATCGCCTTCCTTCCGACTTATGCGCAAATCGGCTGGGTCGCCCCGTCGCTCTTGTGCCTGTTGCGCTTTGGGCAGGGGCTCGGGCTCGGCGGCGAATGGGGCGGGGCGTCGCTGCTGGCGGTCGAGAATGCGCCCAAGGGCCAGGAAAATCGCTGGGGGATGTTTCCGCCGCTCGGCGCGCCGGTTGGGTTCATCGCCGCCAATGGTTTCTTCCTGCTGCTGGGCGCGACGCTGACCGACCAACAGTTCCGTGATTGGGGCTGGCGGGTGCCGTTTCTGGCGAGCGCGGTGCTGGTGCTGCTTGGTCTGTGGGTGCGCTTGAAGCTGACCGAGACGCCTGCCTTCCGCGAAGCCGCTGCGCACGATGCCTTGCCCAAAGTCCCGATCGCCGAGCTGTTCCGCCTGCATCTGCGCGCGACGGTGGCGGGCACGGTCGGCGTGGTTGCCTGTTTTGCGCTCTTCTATCTGACGACGGCGTTTGCGCTCAGCTACGGCACTACCGCGCTTGGCCATGGGCGGCAGGCGTTTCTGGGGCTGGAACTCGGTGCGATCCTGTTCCTGGCTGCGGGCGTGATCGTCTCCTGCACCTTGGCCGACCGGTTCGGTGCGACCGCAATGCTGCGCTGGGGGTTTGTCGGCTGCGTCGCCTCGGGCTTGCTGATGGGAACGATGCTGGGGTCTGCGTCCTTGTGGGTGGTGTTCGCGTGGCTGGCGCTGTCGCTGTTCGCGATGGGCTTTGCCTATGGCCCGCTCGGCGGCTGGCTGCCGTCGTTGTTCGACGCCGGGGTACGCTATACCGGGGTGTCGATCACCTTCAATCTCGGCGGAATCCTGGGTGGCGCGCTTGCCCCGATCGCGGCGCAGGCCCTGGCCGCGCGGGGTGGGCTGGGGCTGGTCGGGGCCTATCTGGTGGCGGCGGGCGTGCTGAGCCTTGGCGGCCTGGCCTTGCTCAAGCGGCGCTGATCCGCGTGCGCTTACAGCGTTCGGAGCAGTAAACGACGCTGTCCCAATCGCGCGCCCACTTTTTCCGCCATGCAAACGGGCGCTGACAGACCGGGCAGATCTTTTCAGGCAGGTCGGCCTTGGCGACGCCGTTCGGCACTTAGGCCGCTCGATCCAGAAATGCGCGCACGTCCGCCAGATCGACCGATTTGTCGAGGAAAGTGCCGCCAATCCCGCGTGCGAGCAGGAAAGGCAGCGTGCCCGCGTCCATTTTCTTGTCGTGCAGCATGTGCGCGACCAGTGTTTCGCCATCGGCGGTGATGCCCGCCGCCGCCGCGCCATCGGGCAGCCCGATCGCGCGGAGGTGCGCGGCAACGCGATCGGCATCGATTTGTGGAGCAAGCCCGCGCGCCGCCGAATAGCCGAAGGCGAGCACCATTCCGGCCGCGACGCCTTCGCCGTGGAGCAGCCGGTCGGAAAAGCCCGCTTCGGCTTCCAGCGCATGCCCGAAGGTGTGGCCGAGGTTGAGCAGCGCCCGCGCGCCAGTCGTCTCGCGTTCGTCCTCGGCAACGATCCGCGCCTTGGCGGCGACCGAGTGGGCGATGGCGTAGAGCCGCGCGTCGGCATCACCCGCGATCAGCGCGGTGGCATGGGTTTCGCACCAGGCGAAGAAGTCGGGATCGTCGATCAGGCCGTATTTCACGACCTCGGCATAGCCCGCGCGGACATGGCGCTCCGGCAGTGTGTCGAGCACATTGGGGTCGATCAGCACCAACGCCGGCTGATGGAAAGCGCCGATCAGATTCTTGCCGGCCTTGGAATTGATCGCGGTTTTGCCACCCACCGACGAATCGACTTGCGCGAGCAACGTCGTCGGGATCTGCACGAAGCCGCAACCGCGCTTCAGGATACTGCACGCAAAACCGACAAGGTCGCCAATCACCCCGCCGCCCAGCGCCACGACATGGTCGCCGCGTTCCACGCCAAGATCGAGCAAGCGGTCGGTCAGCTGCTCCAGCATCGCCCAGCTCTTGGTCGATTCGCCCGGCGGCAGCACGATCGCCTCGCTGGCTACGCCTGCCGCAGTCAGCGCGGCCTGCACGGTCGCCAAATGCGGCAGGACGTTCTCATCGGTGACGATCGCCATCCGCCGCCCGCGCGACAGCGGCGCGAGCCAGTCGGCGGCGCGGGCAAGCAGCCCGGCCTCGATCACCACATCGTAACTGCGCGCGCCCAGCGAAACGGGAATGGTCGTCATGGTTGGTTGAGGGCCTTCAGAATGGCGTTGACAGTCGCGTCGTGCGGCGCGCGGTGGCTGGAGACGCGGAGATGCGCGGTCGCGTAGAACGGGTTGCGGACGCGCGCCAGTTCTTCGAGCACGGCAAGCGGATCGCGCCCGCGCAGCAGTGGGCGCGTGTCGCGGCGCGAGACGCGCTCGACCAGCACTGAGGGCTTGGCATCGAGCCACACCGCAAAACCCCGCTCGAGGATCGCGGCGCGCGTCTGCGGGTCCACGAACGCGCCGCCGCCGGTGGCGATCACGCGCCGTTCGCCCTCCATCAGCCGCGCGATCACGCGGCGTTCGCCGTCGCGAAAATAGGCCTCGCCGAAGCGATCGAAAATATCGGGGATCGACATCCCCGCGGCCGTTTCGATCTCGGTATCGGCATCGACAAAGGGCAAGCCAAGCCGAATCGCCAGGCGGCGCCCAACGGTGGATTTGCCAGCGCCCATCAGGCCAACCAGCACTATGGGCTGGCCGGTCCATTTCGGCGATTGGGGTGGGGTGGGGGCTGGGCTTTGCAACATCGAAGCGAGGGCTATACAGCGCACGGGCGTCTCGGGCAAAAGGCCTTGCGGGCGCAGCCCAAATTGTTCTGTTACAGGTCTTGGCCCATGTCCCGCTCGCTCGTAATCCTCCTCGTCATCGTGGTCGTATTGGTGGGTGTCCTGTTCGGACTCTCCTCGATCGCGCGCGAAAAGCCGCTGAAGCATGTCGAAAAGGCCGTCCCGCTTGCGAATCTCCAAAAGTAGCGGTGTGTCCGGCGCGACCGCGCGCAAGCTGACCATCGCGCTGCGCGTCGGCACCGCTCTCGCGGCGGTGCTGGCAATACCGGCGCTGGGGCAGCAACGCCCCGAATCGATCCTGCCGCCCGGCTTTGGCGATCCTACGCCCGCGCCTTCTCCGGCGGCGGCGCGGCCCAAGCCGGTCCAGCAGGCCCCCGCGCAACCGAGCCAAGCGGCTACACCGCCGCTCGCACAGACTCCAGCGGCCGCGTCGGCAGGGTTTTCAGCGCCCGACGCGACCCCGACGACTGTGCCGAGCCCCGCCGCCACGCCTCCCGCGCCGACCGACTTTGCCGCCTTCGTGCGCGCCGACATGCCATCGTTCGCGCGCCGGTCGCTGGCGCGCGTCGGTGTCGCGGGTCCGCCTGAGGGCGCGATGGGGCCGAACGCCTTTGGCCGCGCCGACGGCCGCTTCCTTGAAGTGCTGATGCAACGGTTGAACACCCCGGTCGCGTCGCGCTGGGTGTCGATTGCGCTGCGCCGCGCGCTGATGGCGCGGGTCGATACCCCGCGCGGCGTGAACGGTGCGGATTTCGCGGCGGAACGATCGTGGTTGCTGACGCGTATGGGCGAATCCGTGGCCGCGCGGGCGATGGCACAAGCCGTCGATACCGAGGATTATACGCCCAAGATGTTCGAGGCGGCGATGCAGGCCGCGCTGGCGACGGGAGACGCGGCAGCGTTATGCCCGGCGGCCGAGGCCGGGGCGGAGCTTGGCCAGGAACGCGGCTGGATCATGGCGCGGGCGATTTGCGCGGGGCTGTCTGGCACGCCCGCGCGGGCGCAACCGTTGCTGGCGCAGGCGCGAAAGGCCGGAATTGCCGGTGGCGTCGACTTTTTGCTGGCGCAAAAGGTCGCGGGTGCCGGTCAAAGCGGACGCCAGGCGGTGACGATCGAGTGGGACAGCGTCGATCACCTGACCGCCTGGCGATACGGCATGGCCACTGCCACCGGGGTCGAGATCCCCGAGTCGCTGCTGGCAACCGCATCGCCTGCCGTGCAGGGCTGGCGGGCTTTGTCCCCGACGCTGGACCCGCGGGTGCGCGCCGCCGTGGCCGAGCTGGCCGCAGCGCGTGGCATTCTGTCGAGCGCGGCGCTGGTCGATCTCTATAGCGCGATCGATGCGGGAGACGATCAGACGGGTGCCGAGGTCGGGATCGCGCGCGATCTGCGCGCGGCCTATGAGGGGCCGGACGCCAAGGCGCGCGCCGATGCGCTGGTGCGGTTGTGGGATGAACCCAAGACCGCCGAAGGCCGCTATGCCCGGCTGGTGCTGACTGCCGGGGCTGCCGCGCGCATTCCGACGACACTGGAGCAGCCCGATATCGATCGACTGGTCGCCGCGATGCTGAGCGCCGGGCTGGATGTTCCGGCACTGCGCTGGCGTGATAAAGCGGGACGCGGCAGCAATGCCTGGGCGATGCTGACGCTGGTCGATCCGGCAATGCCCTCGCTGAATTATGGCGACGTCAGCGCCTATTCCGGGGCGAACGATGCCGAGGGGTTGAAGCGCCGGATGTTCTTTGCCGCAATGGCGGGGCTAGGGCGGATGTCGGGTGCCGAAGTCGAGCGTGGCGCGCAAGGGCTGGGGTTGCGAATAACGCAGGAGAATAGCTGGACGCGCTCGATCGCCAAGGCGGCGCGCGATCATGAGCCCGGCACGGTGGTGCTGCTCGCGGCGATCGGTATGCAGACGCGGCAGTGGCATGGGGTCTCGCCCGAGGCGATCTATCACATCACGGCCGCACTGCACGCGGTCGGCATGTCGGGCGAGGCGCGGATGATCGCCGTCGAGGCGATCTCGCGGCTTTGACCGAGCGCCCCAGCGCGCCCGATTCGCCGCGCGAGGATCGCGCGTTGATCGATCGCTTTCTCGAGATGCTGGCGGCGGAAGCCGGGGCGGCAAAGAACACGATCGCCGCCTATCGCAGCGATCTGGCGCTCGCATCGGAGGTGCTTGGCGGGCGGCTGAGCAGCGCCACGCCTGACGACCTTGCCCGGCTGGGTGGCGAATGGCTCGCCCTGTCCAAGGCGAGCGTAGCGCGCAAATCGGCGGCGCTGCGGCGTTTTTTCGCGTTTCTGGCGGATGAGGGGTTGCGGGCGGATGATCCCGGCGGTGCCTTGCCGCGTCCGGGTGCATCGCGCGGTTTGCCCAAGGTGCTCGACCATGCCGATATCGACCGCCTGTTCGCCACGATCGCCGAGCGGATCGCGCGCGTCCCCGCCGACCCCAACGACCTGCGCATGGCGGCGTTGGTCGAGCTATTGTACGGATCGGGGCTGCGCGCGACCGAATTGGTATCGCTCTCGCGCCGCGCTATTGCGCCCGACCGGCCTTATCTGATCCTGCGCGGCAAGGGCGACAAGGAGCGGCTGGTGCCGCTGTCGGATCGCGCGCGCGCAGCCGTTGCGGTCTGGCGGCTGCACGTGCCCGAGGACAGCGTGTGGCTGTTCCCTTCCGGCAAGGGGCATTTGAGCCGCATTCGCCTCTACCAGATCCTGAAAGCACTGGCGGCGGAGGCCGGGATTCCGCCCGATCGCGTCAGCCCGCACGTGCTGCGCCATGCCTTTGCCACGCATTTGCTGGCGGGCGGAGCCGATCTCCGCGCGCTGCAGGCGATGCTCGGCCATGCCGATATTGCGACCACCGAAATCTATACGCATGTCGATGCCAGCCGCCTGATCGAGCTGGTCAATGCGCGTCATCCGCTCGCCGAAGCTACGGCACGCGTTGACGCAAGGAAGCGCGGGGCTTAACCGGCCCGACTTATGGCAACTTTCCTCGATTTCGAAAAACCGATCGCCGAGCTGCAAGCGCGGATCGACGAATTGCGCGAGACCGCAGCCGAAGGCACGGTCGACATCGACGCGGAGGTCGCGCGGCTGCAGGCGAAGTCCGACAAGTTGCTGCGCGACACCTATGCCAAATTGACGCCCTGGCAGAAGACCCAGGTCGCGCGCCACGGCGAACGTCCGCACTTCAAACATTATGTAGCGGGGCTATTTCAGGATTTCCTGCCGCTGGCGGGCGACCGTGCGTTTGGCGACGACCAGGCGATCCTCGGCGGTTTTGCTACCCTGCGCGGGCGGCGCGTACTGGTGATCGGCCATGAAAAGGGCGACGATACCGCCAGTCGGCTGCGCCACAATTTCGGCATGGGCAAGCCCGAGGGCTATCGCAAGGCGATTCGCCTGATGCAATTGGCCGACCGTTTCGGCCTGCCGGTGGTAACTTTGGTCGATACCTCGGGCGCGTTTCCGGGTGTGCAGGCCGAGGAACGTGGCCAGGCCGAAGCGATCGCGCGGTCTACCGAAATGTGCCTGTCGCTTGGCGTGCCGATGGTGGCGGCGGTGGTGGGCGAGGGTGGCTCGGGCGGCGCAATCGCGCTGGCGGCTGGCAATACGGTGTTGATGTTCGAACACGCCGTCTATTCGGTAATTTCGCCCGAAGGCTGTGCGTCGATCCTGTGGCGCACGGCGGACAAAGCCGCCGATGCCGCCGAGGCGATGAAAGTCACTGCGCAGGACCTGAAGGGTCTCGGGGTCATCGATACGATCGTGCCCGAGCCGTTGGGCGGTGCGCAACGCAACCCGGGCGCGGCCATCGCGGCGCTGGGCAATGCGATCGACGCGGCCTTGTCGAACCTTGATGGCCAGAGCCCCGCCGAGCTGCGCCGGTCCCGACGTGCAAAATTTCTGGCGATGGGCCGACTTTAACGCGGGCGCGATCGCGGCCGCCAGGGTTGATATTCGGTCGTGAGGCAAATGAAAGGGCGACGGAACCGTAGTTCCGCCGCCCTGGCATATTAGAGGAGTTCGTAAGAGTCTTACGAAGCCTTCATGTTGGTCGTGACGTTGGTGAAGGTCTTGTTCAGTTGCGTGCCCAGACCCTGCATCGCGGCGATCGCGGCGACGGCAATGAGTGCTGCGATCAGGCCGTATTCGATGGCGGTCGCGCCCTTGGAATTCTTGATGAAATTGCGGATGGTCTTCATGATTCCGGTCTCCGTTGGTGAAAGCTTCAGTACCCGGTCGGGCCGGAAAAACCGGACCAACGCTGCCGAGTCTAGGGAGGCAGAGTTGAAAAAGGTTTAAGCCCGACGGAACTTTGTCGGGCGGGCGACTCTAAACGCCAGCGGTGGCCGCCGAGACCTTGGTGCTGACGTTGCCCCACATGGTGGTGGTGGAATTGGCGAGCTGGGTTAGCGCGGTGACCATCGCAATCACGATCAGCGCGACAATAAGACCATATTCGACGGCTGTGGCACCGCGGCGATCTCCCAGGAGCTTTTTCAGCGTGTCGAGGATCATAGGAGTTCGAGGCCACCGAAACAGCTGCTGGTTCCCGATCTCTAAAACAGGTGGGTTACGATATGCCTAACAATCTCATTACATCGGAGCGGCGCTCGTGATGCTGGTCGTGGCCGCCGCCTTGGTGGACGGTGCGGGGCGGGTGCTTGTGCAGCGCCGACCACCGGGAAAAGCATTGGCGGGCTTGTGGGAGTTTCCCGGCGGCAAGGTGGAAGCCGGTGAAACGCCCGAGGCGGCGTTGGTGCGCGAGCTGGAGGAGGAACTGGGCGTCGTGGTCGCGCCGACCGCGCTCGCGCCGCTGACCTTCGCCAGCGCACCGCTTGCCGACCGGCATTTGCTGCTCTTGCTCTACGTGTGTCGGGTTTGGACAGGCGAGCCGCAGGCGCTCGACGCGACGGCGATCGCGTGGCACGCCCCCGCCGACCTGCGGGGGCTGGAGATGCCCCCGGCCGATTTGCCATTTATCCCGGCCCTGGAGACTGCGTTAGCGCGGGGCTAGGCTTGCCCGCAGTCCAAGCCAGATGGCGGGGCCGGGCATCCATCGCCCCACAACCCTTTCGGCAACCAGCACGGCTATAAGGGTCAGGCCGAACAAGGGCAGGTATAAGGCCAGGGCGAGGATGGCGATGGCCAGTCCCGCCCCAAGGCGCGGGCGGGACAGCGCGATCGGCGCGCCCAGGCCAACATGCCGTCGTCGCCACCACATCACCACGCCCGACACCGCCAGCACCACCAGCAACAGCGCGGTAATGGTGCCAAGTAGCTGATTTGCTAGGCCGAACAGCGCGCCCTCGTGCCCTGCAACACCGTAGCCGATCGTTTGATCGATCCAGTGGCGCTGCGCAAAGCCTTCGCGACTGATGACGGTGCCCGTGCGACCGTCAATCTTTACCGTGCTACGTAATGGTCGGTTCGCCGCGTCGGACGCTGCCGTCCAGGGGTCGCCCGGACGCATCGGCGGCGAGATCAGCACCGGAGGAGCCACCGCGAGCGGTCGCACCACTCCGATGACGCGCGCGAGTTCGCCCGACACGATTGGCGCGCGCGGCATCGCCATGCCGCCATGTCCGGCATGGTCTCCCGACATCGCTTCGGCCTGCGGTGGCTTGCCGCCGATCGTCCAGTCGACCGGCCCGCGCGCGGTGCCGGTAAGTTGTCGGATTTCGGTGAGATAGTTGCCCCAACCCTTGGCCCAGGGCAGCCCGGTGAGGATCAGCGCGAGGGCGAACAGCGATACCCAAATGCCCGAGACGGCGTGAAGATCGCGCCAGAACACCCGACGTCCGCCCGCCAGGCGGGGATACAGCACCCCCGCCAAACCCGATCGCCCGCGCGGCCACCACAGATACAAGCCCGTCAGCAGCATTACGACCGTCCAACAGGCGGCGATCTCCACCATGTAACTGCCAAACGCACCCGCCAGTAATTCGCCGTGCAGATGGAAGATCAGCCGCATCGGCCGCTGCTCCTCGCTGACGACGCTGAGGACAGCGAGCGAACGCGGATCGACATAGACGCGTTGGTCCTGACGATCCTTGGTGACGAGGATGCGCACCGCCTCGTCCGGGCGCTCGGGCAGCACATATTTGTGCAGCGTCGATCCCGGCACCGCGCGCAAGGCTGCGGCGACCTGCGCATCGGGCGACGCCGTCGGCCCGGTGGTGGGCAGGTGCGAATAGGGCTGGTCGAGCCATGCCTCGATCTGCGGTTTCCACAGATAGATCGTGCCGGTCAGCGCCAGCCAGATCACGAAAGGCACGCAGAACACACCGGCATAGAAATGCCAGCGCCAGACGGCGTTATAGCTGAGTTGCGGGCGGGCGGGGTTGGCCATCACATCCTCCTCAGAACCGGCCCTTCAGGCCGACATAGACGGTGCGCGGCTGGCCCGCGTACAAGGATCCGGTGGTGCCCATCAGCACCGAGGCGGGGTTTTGTGCACCCGCAGCGCCCAGACTGTCCGAGATGATCGACGCCGAACCCACATAGGTCTTGTCGGCCAAATTCTGCACCGATGCGTAAAAGGACAAACGCGACCACCAGCCTGCTGCAGCGGGCGGATCGTAATGCAGGTTGAGATTGACCAGCGTGTAGCCCGGAATGCGCAGCAAATTGGCATTGTCGATGAAATAGCGCGAGCGGTAGGTCACCTCGGCAAAGCCGCCCAACCCGGCGAAGGCACCGTGCGGCTGGTCATAGCCCAATCGCCCGTTGGCGAAGGTCGGGATCACGCCCGGAATGCGGTTGTCGGCGCGGTCGAAGGCGGCCGACACCGCCCCCGAGGTCAGCCGCTCGACATAGCGGGTATAGCGTTGGTCGTTATAGCTGTAGGTCGCCTGGACATAGCCGCCGGGCAGGAGCGCGGGCAGGGGCTTCCAGTTGACGCCGACTTCCACGCCGCGATGGATCGAGCGCGGCACGTTGGTAGTGAAGGACAACAGGTTCACCCCCGCCGACTGGCTAACCTGCTCGTTGCGGAACCACTCATAATAACCCGTCACTTCGGCCTTGAGGGTGTCGCCAAGCGTCAGCTCCGCGCCGACATCCACGCCGGTGCTGGTCTGCGTCTTGAGGTCCATATTGTTGCCGGCGACGCCTGCCGTCGTGACGAAAAGCTGGCCTGACTGCGGAATACCGTAGGCCGTACCGACACGGGCGTGCAGCCGCACTGCGGGCACGGCCTGCCATACCAGCGACGCCTCGGGCGCGACATTGTCGAAATCGCGGATCGCCGGGATATTGGTCAGCGTCGGATTGGCACCGACAGGGTAGGCGTAGTTCGTCTGGCGCATGTCGATCTTCGAATGCTCATAGCCAATGCCAAGAATCAGCTGCAGGTCCTGCGTCAGCCCCAATTCCTCGCGGGCGCGAACCCCCATATTGCGTACACCGCCGAACACCGTCTGGGTCGGCGCGCCAATGCCATTGCGGCCCGCAGGCGTCTTGTTGAACGAGTAATTCTGCCCGTCGAGATAGTTGTAGAAGATCCCGATAAAGCTCAGCGCATCCATGCCCAATATCTGACTGTGCGCGGTGACGTCAGAGCTCAGATTGTAACTGTTGAGCGTGCCGCGAAACGGGGTTGCGCTGGTCGGCTGAAATACCACGCGGCTGTCGAAGGTCGCTTGCGTGCGCCAGGTCGTGCCAGCGGAAAAGTCATGCTCATAGCGCGCACCGACAATGGTCCGGCGGTCGTTGCGCGCGAGATCGCCCTCGCTCGCCGTCTGGGCGATGCGCGTGCCGTTGACGCCATTCGCCAACACCGAGATCGTGCCGCAGCCCGCCGCAGCGCTCGCCGTCAGATCGCACCCCTGCTGGTACGGATTGGCGAGATATTGGTTGAAGGACAGCCGCGTGGACAGGCGGAACTCGCCTTCATTGTAAATCACCTTGCCGGTGACGCGGTCGCGGTCCGATAGGGCAAAGGTCGCCAGAGCGTTGATCGTGCCGGTCTGATAGCCGGTATGGCCGGTCGCACCATCGGCGCGGGCGAAGCTGCCGAACACCGCATATTCATAGCCCGGTCCGGCATGGCCGAGCGTGGCGTAGGTGTTGAGATAGCCATAGCTGCCGCCATCGACTCCGGCCTCGACGCCTTGCAGGTCGCGTCCACGCCGCGTGCGGAAGTTGATCGCCCCTTCGACGGCATAATTGCCATAGCGCGCCGAGGACGGGCCACGCACGACATCGACCGCGCCATAAGCATGCGGGTCGGTCAGATCGAACCGGGCAAGGCCGTCGGGCTGGGTGACGGGAAAATCATCCTCAAACACCTGGATGTTGCGCGCGCCGAAGCTGTTGCGCGCGTTCGAGCCGCGGATCGAGACACCCACATCGCGTGGGCCATTGCCGCCGATGACGGTGACGCCGGGGGAGAGTTTGACGATGTCGGCGATGGTCGTGGCGGGCGTATTGCGGAACGCGGCGTTGGTGATGGTGGTGTCGGTCTGCCCCGCGACCTTGGTCGTCAGCGTCAACGCGCGCCCGGTGACGATGATGTCGTCGGTCGACGTTGCTGCGATATTTGACTGGGTCGGCTGACGTTCCGCTGCGGGAGCGGGGGCATCGAGGCGCTGCAATTCGGCATCGATCGCGGCGCGTTGGCGCAGCAAGTCCTGGCGTCGTGTGTCGGCGTTGGTCTGGGCGGAAGCCGACGCAGCGGCAAGCGCGGCGATCGACGCCGCGAGAAACAAAGATGGAAGGCGCACGAAAAATCCCCTGTAAACGCTGGTAGCGGACGCGCGGCGTTGGGCCATGCGCGTCCGTCGCGACGACGCTGCCTCAGCGCGTCGCGGCTCTATCGATCGTCACAGGGTGGCAGGTGGTCCGCGTAACGGCGGGCGGAGATGGAGGCGCAGCCCGATCAGCGGCGGCGCGATCCGCCGTGAGCCGAGCGCCATCACAAAGGCGATGGCGAGCGCAAGCAGGATCGGGTCGGTCGCCGCGACCGAATGCGCGTTCAGGCCGGCAAAAGCGCACGGCTGGTCGGCTTTTTCGCCGTCCTTGTGATGCTTTTGCGATGCGGAGTCGGCCATGCCGGGCATCGCCATTGCCATCGTCTTCACCGGGCCCATGCCCGAACAGATGGCGATGCGAATCACGCCGTTGGAGGTGTCCAGCATGTACCCGCTGGGCACGACGACTTTCAGCAGCAGTGCAAACGCCAGCAGCCATGCCGCAAGGGCGCGGTGTTGCTGGATATGAGCTCGGAGCCTGTGCACGGGCGGCCTTTATGGCGGACGGCCCACGATGTCACGAGGGCAAAATGTCTCTACCGAAGTCGATTCGACGTCATCTTGCGCGAAGCAAGCTCATCGGAAAGACAGCAATTCGCAGAGCGCGTGAAGATCTCTGGAAGCTGTTGTGGAGGCCCGACCGGGAATCGAACCCGGGTGCAAGGATTTGCAGTCCTCTGCGTCACCACTCCGCCATCGGGCCGAAGAGCGGCGCAGATGCAAGCGTCCGCGCCCGCTGTCAACCACGCGCTTGCAAAAATGCCGATACACGTCGCTTGGCGAACCCGGTTCGCCACGATAGAGGTGGGCACTCTCAACTAGTGTATTGTGCAACTACAACAGTTGTGCAAAACCGGGTGTCCGACAAGGGTGGCACGATGAACTTGAATACGCACGATTCGGATATGCTCGCGATGCGCCATGCCATGGTGGCAAGCCAGCTTCGCACCAATGCCGTCAGCGACCCGCGCGTCGTCGCGGCGATGGACTCGGTCCCGCGCGAGGCGTTCCTGCCGAGCGAGGTGGCAGCGCTGGCGTATCGCGATACCGCCGTGCCGCTCGGGCATGGCCGCGCGCAGAACGTGCCGATCGCAACGGGACGCTTGCTGACCCAGGCCGAACTGCTCCCCACCGACCGCGTGCTGCTGATCGGCGCGGCGGGCGGCTACACCGCTGCGGTCCTGGCCGAACTGGTGGCGTCGGTGGTGGCGGTCGAATGCGACCCGGCACTTGCCGCCCATGCCCGGGCCGCGCTTGCTGGGACGGCGAATATCACTCTGGTCGAAGGGCCGCTGGAAAACGGCCATGCCGCTGGCGCGCCCTATGATGTACTGGTCATCGACGGCGCGGTCGAGGGTGTGTCCGATGCCCTGGTCGAGCAAGTCGCGATTGGCGGGCGTGCGGTGGCCGGGATCATCGATCGCGGCGTAACGCGCCTCGCGGCCGGACGGCGCAGCGCAGGCGGCTTCGGCCTGCTCGCCTTTGCCGACATCGAATGCGTGCCGCTTCCCGGCTTTGCGCAGCCGCGCACTTTCACGTTCTAAGCAGAAAAGACCAGCGACCCATGCGATCGATACACCTTCTGACTGGCGTTGCGCTGCTCGGGCTTGCGGCAACCCCGCTTTCTGCGGAGACGCTGCGCGAGGCGCTGGTCAAGGCGTATAACACCAACCCGACACTCGCCGCGCAGCGCGCCAATGTGCGCTCAAACGACGAAAATGTGCCGATCGCGCGGTCGCAGGCGCTTCCTGCCGTCACCTTGCAAAGCGCCTATACCGAAAACGTCGTCAAATCCTCGAACAGCTTCGTGTCGCCGGACCGCAGCGGCACGGCGAGCGCGACTTTGTCGGTGCCGCTCTATGCTGGTGGCGCGGTGCGCAACAGCGTGCGGGCTGCGCAAACCAGGGTCGAAGGCGGCCAGTTGAGCTTGCGCGGAACCGAGTCCGATTTGTTCACCACGGTCGTGGGGGCCTATATGGACGTGATCCGCGATGAAGCGATCGTCGGCCTCAATACCCAGAATGTGAAGGTGCTTGAGGTCAATCTGCAGGCCAGCCGTGACCGGTTTCAGGTGGGGGATCTTACCCGGACCGACGTCGCGCAGTCTGAAGCCCGTCTCGCCATCGCTCGCGGGCAGCTTGAAACGGCGCAGGCGCGGCTGATTTCCAGCCGGGAAAGTTATATCCGCTTCGTCGGCACTGCGCCCGACGCGCTTGAGCCGCCACCGGCGCTTCCCAATCTTCCCGCCGATCCCGACACTGCGGTGGACGTGGCGTTGAAGGACAATCCGACGCTGTTGGCGGCCGCCAAAGCGAGCGAAGCCGCAGGGTATGACATTGGCGTAGCGCGCTCGAATCGCTTGCCCAAGGTCAGCGTCAACGTCGGCGGCAACTATTACAACTATCTCGGATCGCTTGGTTCGGGCACCGGCGTGGCAATTGGCCAGACGGGCACTTCCTCGACGGTCGGTCTTGGGCTGACGATGCCGCTCTATCAGGGCGGGCGTCCATCGGCGCAGATCCGGCAGGCGCAGGATGCGCGCTTGCAGGCGATCGAGCGCGTTACCGAGACCGAGCGTGGCGTCATCTCGCAAGCGCGGTCGGCTTATGCTGTCTGGAAGTCCTCGCTCGAGGTGATTACGTCGAGCGAAGTGGCGGTCAACGCCAACAAATTGTCGCTGGAAGGTGTGCGCGCCGAAAACAGCGTCGGCAACCGCACCATTCTCGATATTCTCAATGCCGAGCAGGAATTGCTGAACTCGCAGGTCACCTTGGTGACGGCGCGGCGTGATGCGTATGTCGCGGGCTTTGCGCTGCTGGCGGCCATGGGGCGGGCCGAGGCGCGCAACCTTGGGCTTGATGGCGGGCCGCTTTACGATCCGGTGGCGCATTATAAGAGCGTGCGCGGACGGATTTGGGATTTTTCGTCGGATCCCGATCCTGCGGTTACGGGCACGCGGACCAACGCGACTCGCCCGCAAGACGCCAAGGTCACCCGCCCGCTCGATCCGATTCTGGACGCGCCAGTTGACAGAAGTGCCCCAATTACCGCAGGTGAAGCAACGAAGAACCGCTAACCGGCGGATCGACGCACTTTTCAGGGGTTGTCGATGGGGGATTTGAGCACGGAGCCATCGATGGAGGACATCCTCTCATCGATCAAGCGGATCATCGCGGAAGAGAATGACGCGGCCCCGGCGCGTGCCAAGCGACCGGCGCGTGCTTTGCCCGCGCGATCCGAGCCAACCCCTTTTAGTGACGACGAAATTCTCGAGTTGAGCCAACCGGCCCCCGAGCTCGACCGCCGTCCTCAGCCCGAGAATTACCCACAATCGGCGCGGATCGCCCGGGCCGTGACCAGGGAGGAACTCGTGCCGGAGCCAGCCCCCGAACCCGTTCGCGCGCCGCCGCCCGTCGCGGCAAAGCCGGTGCCTGAAACGCCCGCGCCCGAGTCGATTGTTTCACCGCGCACCGCCGAAGCCTCGCGCGGGCCGCTGGATGTGCTGTCGCGGCTGGTGGTGAAGCCCGAGGTCAGCGGATCGGACACGTTGGAAGGCATGGTCCGCGATATGCTGCGCCCGATGTTGCGCGACTGGCTCGATGCCAATCTGCCCGCGATCGTCGAGACGATGGTGGCCAAGGAAATCGACCGCATTACCGGCAAATAAGCCGCCCGGCGGTGATTGCAGCGGCCGCGCGGTTCTGCTGTAACCTGCGTTCATGAAAACACTGCTTGCTGCGACCGCTTTGACGGCCGCCTTCATTGCCGCGCCTGCGGTCGCCCGCCAACTCACGATCGACGATGTGTCCACGCTGTCGCGCGTCTCCGCTCCGGCTGTTTCGCCCGACGGGCATTGGCTGGTGTGGCAGCAGCGCGAGACCGACCTGACCATCGATGGTGGTCGCTTCGATCTGTGGCGGCTCGATTTGACGCGCAAAGGGGCCAGCCCGGAAAAACTGATCGCCGAGGCCGACGTCAACGAGACTGCGCCGCAATTCTCGCATGACGGCAAGACCGTGTATTTCCAGTCCGACAAGGGCGGCGAGGATGCGGTCTGGTCGATCGGTATCGCGGGTGGCGCGCCGCTGCAGCTGACCCATTTCAAGGGCGGGATGGGCGGCTTCAAGGTCTCGCCGCAGGATGACAAACTGCTGATATGGGCGGACCGCTTGCCGGGCGCGCCCAGCCTCGAACCGGCGATGATCAAGCGCGATGCCAATGCCGGCAACGGCCGCGTTTATGACCAGATGTTCGTGCGGCATTGGGCGAGCTGGGCCGATGGCACGCGCTCGCAACTGTTCGTCCTGCCGCTGACCGCAACGGGCGCGACCGGCAATGGCGTCCCAATCGAAGGCAAACTGGTTGGGGACGCGCCGTCCAAGCCGTTTGGCGGCGGCGAGGAAGTGTCGTGGAGCGCCGATGGCAAGACGGTGTATTTCGCGTTGCGCGAAGCGGGCCGGATCGAGCCGTTGTCGACCAATCTCGATATCTTCGCGGCACCTGCGGATGGGTCGGCTGCACCGGCCAATCTGACCGATGCCAATCACGGGATGGACAACCTCCCGACCACGTCGCCCGACGGCAAATATCTCGCCTGGTTCGCGATGAAGCGGCCGGGCTATGAGGCCGATCGGCAAGTGCTGATGCTGCGCGACCTGAAGAGCGGCGCAGTGCGCGCGCTGACCGAAGGCTGGGATCGCTCGGTGGCCTCGATCGCCTGGAGCCCGGACAGCAAGACGATTTTCGTGACCGCCGAGGATACGCAGGAAACCCCGATTTGGTCGGTTTCGCCGGTGACCGGCACGGTCGCGCGGCTGACCGGGCCGGGCAGTGTGTCGGCCGTGGTGCCGACGCCGACCGGGCTCGTCTATGCGATGAACTCGCTGACCGCGCCCGACGATTTCTACCGGCTGGCCGGCAAGAGTTCGGTCCGCCTGACGTCGGTCAACGCCGCCAAATTGGCCGATGTCGAGATGCCGAGCGTCACCAAGTTCAGCTTCACCGGGGCCAATAACGATACGGTGTGGGGCTATGCGGTGAAGCCTGCGGGCAGCACCGGAAAGGTGCCGATCGCGTTTATGGTGCATGGCGGGCCGCAGGGGTCGAGCAACAATAGCTGGTCGTATCGCTGGAATCCGGCGGTGTTCGCGGGCGCTGGCTATGGCCTGGTCGCGGTCGATTTCCATGGCTCGACCGGCTATGGGCAGGGCTTTACCGATGCGATCCGCAACAATTGGGGCGGCTGGCCGCTGGAGGATTTGAAGGCCGGGCTGAAGGCCGCGACCGACAAGTTTGCGTGGCTCGACGCGGACAATGCCTGTGCGCTGGGGGCCTCTTATGGCGGCTATATGATGAACTGGATCGAGGGCAACTGGCCCGATCGCTTCAAGTGCATCGTGCAGCATGACGGCGTGTTCGACGCCCGCGCCATGGCCTATGAAACCGAAGAACTGTGGTTCGACGAATGGGAACATGGCGGCCATCCTTATTATGAGGACCCCGCCGCGTTCGAGAAATGGAACCCGGTCAACCATGTGACTGCATGGAAGACGCCGCAGCTCGTCATCACCAGCGAAGGCGATTACCGCATTCCCTATACGCAGGGCATCGCCGCTTTTACCGCGCTCCAGCGGCGCGACATCCCATCGCGGCTGGTGGTGTTCCCGGGCGGCAGCCATTGGGTGCTGAAGCCACGCGAGAGCCGCCAATGGTATCGCGAAGTGCTGGGGTGGATGAACAAGTGGACCGCCCCCACTGCGCCGCAACCCCCGATCGTCGGCGCATCAGGCCGCAAGGGCGGCTGACGCCTGCTTTGACGATCCTGTCCCCGGGCTCCCGGGGACAGGAACAGGCGCGCGGTCGTACGCCTTGGCAATGACGGTTAGTCTTGCGGGGCGAGGACCGGGACTTCGGGCACCTGCGCGGCGTGCGATTGCGGCGCGGGCACGCTTCGATCGAGCACGTCCAGATAGGCCAGCAGGCCCTCTTCGGCATCAGTGAAGCGGCCGTTGCGATTGCTGGGCTGGCCAGCCGAAGCTCCGGCCTTTTCGACGAACCGGCTGCCCCATTTGTCGGCAAGATGCAGAACCTCCCCGATCCGGAACGATGCATCGTTTACCACGATCGAGGGAAAGGGGAGGCGATAGGCAGGCCCACTCCGGATTGCTGCTGCCACGGCCACTTGGCTCATGTCCACTGCGAGCGGCGAGTCGAACACGGCACCGCGAACCGATCGCAGATAGCTGCGCGGCGAAAGTTGGGCCCACCACGCTATGGCCAGGCATGCCACCCCACGCGCGAGGATCACCACTGGTGCATCGCCGCGTGAAAAGGTCGCGTCGAGCTGCACCGCCCAGCGGCCATTGTGGAATTTCGAAAGGTCCAGCTCGACCCGGGCGATTGGGGTGGAGGACGGCGAATCTCCGCGTACCGATACCAGGATCGGCAGCGGAGTGTCGGTCAGCACGTCGGTAACAAAGACCATGACTGCTCTCCCATCAACTTTGGTAGTCGCTTGCGACTCTCCCGGAGGTCGAGTCGGATTTCGCTTCCACGTATCAAAAGCTATTCCTACTACGGTACTAGGCAATAGAGCTGCGCCAGAGCGTATGCCGGTTGCGCCAGATCGATAGTCTGTCCCGAAGTGCGGGCAATTGGACGCAGGGAAATCTATCTGGGCGCTAAGCTCGGCTATATCGCCGCAGCCGGTGCGTCCTTCTCGGTGAAGTGCACGACATGGGAGATGGATGTGAACCGCGTACGCTCGAGGAACGGCAGCAATGGCGTCGGCCCCCGGGGGAGGGCGTGATTGCGCATGTGGCGATCGTCGGCGGGGGGTTCTCGGGGTCGCTCGCCGCAATCAACGTGCTGCGCCATGATGGACCGCGTGCGACCCTGATCGACCAGCAAGCGGATGCAGGCGTTGGCCTTGCTTATGGCGCGGCGCACCCATCGCATCTGCTCAACGTGCGAGCGTCCAACATGAGCGCGTTTCCCGACGATCCGGGCCATTTCGTGCGTTGGCTGGCGAGTCGTGGACACGCGGCGGCGGGGCAAAGCTTTGTGCCGCGCTTGGTTTACGGCACCTATCTGCGCGAACTGCTCGATCGCGTCGCCGCGGATTTTCCCGGCCGCTTGCGGATCGTGCGCGGCGAGGCGGTCGACGTGACAGAGCATCGCGGCGTGCGCGTCCTGCTGGCCGATGGTGCCTCGGTCGAGGCCGATGCCGCTGTGCTGGCGGTGGGCAATTTGCCACCGCATACGCCGGTCGAGCTGGCGGCGGAATCGCTTGGACCCGGCTGCTATGTCGGCGATTGCTGGAGTGCGGAGGCGACCGAAGGCTTGCTCGACGATGATACGGTGCTGATCCTCGGCACCGGGCTGACGATGGTCGATGTCGTGTTGCTGCTGGAGGCAAAGGGGTTTGCGGGGCGGGTTGTCGCGCTGTCGCGGCGAGGATTGTTACCGCACGCCCATGCTGCACCGGCTGGCGCGTGGACTGCGATTGCGGAGCGGCCGTCGACGGTTCTCTCCCATCTGGTGCGAGCCCTCCGCAGGCGCAGCGCGGCCATCGGCTGGCGCAGCGCGATCGACGAGTTGCGCCCATTCACCCAGGATATGTGGCGCGCCGCCACCGCTGCGGAGCGCGCACGGTTCATTCGCCACGCGCGCCCGTGGTGGGACATTCACCGCCACCGTTTGGCCCCCGAAGTGGCCGACCGCATCGCCGCCTTGCGGTCAAGCGGGCGGCTTGAAATCGTCGCTGGCAAGATCGGTCTCGCTGCGACATGCGCCGACGGTGTTGCGGTCGAGTGGCGACCTCGCGGAGAGGACGCGCGACGGACCCGCATCGTTCAACGGATCATCAATTGCACGGGCCCGCAAGGCGATCTCGGTCGGACCAGCGCGCCGATGCTCGGCGCTTTGGTGGCGCGGGGCGTCATTCGCCCCGATACCGCGCGGCTCGGGATCGATGTGGATGAGCAGATGCGGGTGATCGGTCGTGATGGCATGGCCAACCGTCGCCTGTTCGCGCTCGGGCCGATGACGCGCGGCGCGTTCTGGGAAATCGTCGCGGTGCCCGACATTCGCGGGCAGGCGTGGACCTTGGCCCGCCGCCTCTCCAACGCGCATTGGGTGGCGGAAGGGCTTTAGCGGTGGAGCGCCGGGGCCGTAGCTATCGTGCGTCTGAGGCGGCGCGCAGCGAAGTGCCGACCACGGAGACGAAGGCGCGGCTTTCTGGGGAGTGATCGACATCCCATTCGGGATGCCATTGCACCGCCAGCACCTCGGCCCCGCACGGTTGCGCGCGGATCGCCTCGATCAGGCCATCATCGGCGGCGACCGCTTCCACCGTCAGTCCGCTGCCAAGCCGATCGATGCCCTGTTCGTGGACCGAGTTAACCGACATCCGCTGACGCCCGGTCGCGAAAGCGAGCAGACCGCCGTCGTTCAGCTCGACATCGTGGCGGTGGCCGAACAGCGTGTCGAAGCACCCGTCCCAGGACCCGCGATGATGCCGTCCCCTGCACGAATCGGTCGACAGCGTGCCGCCGAACAGAACGTTGATCTCCTGCAAACCACGACAAATGCCGAACACGGGCTTGCCGGCTTCGATCATCCGTCCGGCCAAGGCGAGCGCGACCTCGTCGCGTTCGCGGTCGATGTGCTGGCCTTCGGGAAGTGCGGCACCGCCATAGCGTTCCGGCGCGACGTTGGAGCGCGATCCCGTCAACAATACGCCGTCGAGCAGGCTGGTGAGCACGGCGATATCGACGGCATCGCGCACCGCCGGCACCAGCATCACCGTGCTGTCCGAAAAGCGCGCAAGGGGGGCGACAAAGCGGGTGGCGACGGTCTGCACCGGCCGCCCCAGTGTTTCGTTGCAGCACAGCACGCCGATGACGGGGCGTTTCGCCACCGTCATGCCGATTGCCCGAGCAACGTCTCGCGCAAGTCCAGCCCCGCTTTGCGATCCAGCCGGAGCGCCTCCGGCTGAACGAGCACGCTGTCCTCGGGCACATCCGAAAGTAGCCAGACATTGCCGCCAATGGTCGATCGCGCGCCGATCGTCACCCGGCCCAAAATGGTGGCACCGGCGTAGATGACGACATCGTCCCCGATGATCGGGTGGCGGGCATGGCGGTGGCGCACGTCGTCGCGGGTCGCCCCGACCGGGCTGCGCGCACCGAGCGTGACATGCTGATACAGCCGCACCCGCGCGCCGATGATCGCCGTCTCGCCGATCACGACGCCGGTGCCGTGATCGATGAAGAAGCGCGGGCCGATCTGCGCACCAGGGTGGATATCGATGCCGGTGCGTTCGTTGGCGATTTCCGAAATGAGCCGCGCAACGATGGGGGCACCCAGATTGTTCAGTTCGTGTGCGATGCGGTGGTGCAGGCTGGCGATCGCGCCGGGATAGCAGACCAGGATCTCGTCCACGCTGCGCGCTGCCGGATCGCCGAGAAACGCCGCCTCGACATCGCTGTCGATCAAGCGCCGGATGTCGCCGAGCGTGGCCGTGAACAGCCGCACGATGGTGGTGGCATGGTCGGCCTCGAAGACCCCGGCCTCGCACTGCCAATAGCCGAGTTCATGGCCGATCTCACGCTCGAGATCGGTTATCGCGGCCAGCAGCTTGGCGACAACGAAAGTGTCCTCCTCCGCTACGGGGCCGCGGAAATGGCCGAGGCGACGCGGATACAACGCTGCGGCAAGCAGGGACAGCACCCGCTCCAGCGCCGCGCGCGACGGGAAACTTTCCACATCGCGTGCCTCGTCCTGCCGTGACCGCCATTCCTCGCGCGCCTCGCGCAGATCGGCGATCGCGTCGCCAACGGTGCGCGGGGGAATCGGTGCGATATCGTTGTCGGTGCGTAAATCGGTCACGGGGCCTCCTTTGTGGAGGATATCCTATCGATCCACTCGGAAATAATAGAAATGCTTCTGCCCGCGCAAGCGCGGGTTTGCGCGCGACATTGCCGTCCGTGTTGAGATTGTACAATCCGCCGATGACTAACCGTATTACGCCATATATCCAGCGCGACCTTCGCCTCCCCAGGGACGGAGCCGCGCTCGACTTTATTGCATGGCCGAAAGGCCATGCCGATCAGATGCATGCGAGTCTCCTTTCTGAACGGTATTGGATTGATATGACCTCAGCCGATCCCTGGAGCCCGTCCAGCTTTACGCCGCCAAACCGCGATATTGCGGAGCCCGCCAGCGACGGTCCGTCGGATACCACGTTCACACGCCGTTTGTTCGGCCGTATCGCCGAGAGCGCTGCCCTCGCAGACGCGCTGGCGCGGGTTTGCGGCAGCGGCACAGCAGAAGGGATTTTGCTTTCGGGGGTGTCCGGCGTCGGAAAGTCGGCGTTGGTACGCCGCTTCCGGATGCTCATGGCGGCATCGCCACATCGTTTCACCACTGGAAAATGCGACCAGTTACATCACAACGCGCCGTTTGCGCCGATTGCCCAGGCTTTGCATGGCCTGACGCATGCGTTGCTCGGCGAAAGCGACGCGACGTTGCAGAACCTACGCGCGCGCCTCCTTCCGCAATTGGGGAACGACACGCGATTGGTGGTCGATCTTGTTCCGGATATGGAGATCGTTCTCGGGACGGCGGGTGCGAGAACAGATATGTCGCCCGCGCTTGCGAAAATTCGGCTGCATCAGGCGCTGCTGGCAACCATCGGTGCGCTCGCCACGCGAGAGGCACCGTTGATTCTGTTCCTGGACGATATTCAGTGGGCGGACCCGTTCTCGCTGGAAATGTTGGTCAGCCTCGCCAGGACGCCACCGCAAAACACCCTCGTCATTCTAGCCTATCGCGAAGACGAAGCGCATTTGCATCTGAAGCCGTCCGGGTTTCTGGACGCCATCAAATCGCATGCGCTCCCGATTACTGAAATTGCGTTGGCACCGTTGCA
>NZ_RWKS01000026.1:0-40485 GCF_003985085.1 Sphingomonas sp. TF3
GTTCGTTCCTTCGACGCTCAAGGTCATGAACTTGACCGGCGTAACGTTGATCGCGGCGTCGAGGCGCGACGTATCTGCCGAATAGACCGAATAGCCTGGATTAACATAGTCGGCATAGGTCTTGTAGGACGAACGATAGTTATACGCGAGGCGTCCGCTCAGCACCGGGGTGTCATACAATAACGCGATGTTCCCGGAATATTTGGAGGTGAACGGCGCGTCGCGGCCATGCGGCACATCGGGAATGTCTCCCGCCAAATCCAGCGTCGCCACGGGCAGATACGTAAAGTTCGCGTTCACGCCGAAGTGCTTGGCGAAGCCGGGCAGAAAATCGAAGAACGTATTCACCTGCGCTTCAAGACCGAAGGTCTTGCCCGGCCCGGCATTGCGCGGTTGCTCGACCGGATGGATCGCGTTGACCTCGGGCACGTACTCCGATGCTCGAACGGTATAGATAAACCCGGTCTGATTCTTCAGGAAGGTGCCCAGTGACACCAGGCCGCCTTTGCCGAAATAATATTCGAGCGAGGCGTCATAGTTGTTTTCCTGGACCGGCTTGAGCGCGGGATTTCCGGCATAGACCGTCCCGGTCGGGCTCGCGATCGCATCGCGCAATTCCCTGAAGTTGCGGAGCGAGTAAAAATCCGGCCGCTGCACGTTGTGGGTGTATGACAGGCGCAATTGCAGCGTCGGCGTGAAGTGCAAAACGCCGGTGGCGCTTGGCAGCAAGTCGACATAATTACCCTTGCTGCCAACGCTCGTCACGACCGTATTGTAAACGGCTTGACCATTGGCATTCTTCAGGATCTTTCCGTCAGCACCCAATTGATAGGCATTCTGCGCGCTTGCCGCAGTGCCCCAGGTGTTGACGAAACGAAGCCCGAACGTGCCGTCGATCGGTATGCCCGCCGCCTTGAACGCATAATTGCCCTGGCTGTACGCTGCAAACGTGCGTTCGGTTTCGGCAAAGCCCGAACCGAGATCGGTCGCGCCGGGCTCCGCCTTGGTCCAGTCCGATCCAGCCAGATCCGCGCCGTTGGCGATGATGTAATTCCGCACAGCGGTGAAGTTGCTGTAATACTGGGCGTCATTGAGATGATACCAGGTCGGAATTTGGCCCGCGCCACTGATATCGGGCGTCGTTGCGACTGTTCCGATGCCGGTCTTGCTTCCCACCGTCGTGAGCGATGGCCCTGTCGTCACATTGCTGAAGAACGCATCGCGATACCCATAGACGTATCCCGATGTCCGTTTCGTGAAGCGCGTGCCGAACTGGAACGATCGCAGCAGGCCTTCGTCGCTCGTCTTGACTGTGAAATCGAGGTTGGTCGCGAACATCGTGTCGCTGTTGGTACCGTTCTGATCATGCACCTGGAACAGCTTGTAATTAGCGGGATTGCTCAAGTCGGTTCCAAGGAAGGTCACATAGGGACCGCCGCCCGGAACGTTCGACGAGTTGAAGTCGGTATGCACCGACGTACCGACCGGAAAGTGGTACTGCTGTTGCACAAAATAGACCGAGGTCTTCGACCAATTATACTGTGCGCCGAAATTGATCTGGACCTTGTCGCTGTGCCAGTGGGTCTCGAAGTTGGTGGTGTAGCCGTCGGTCTTGCGCTTTTGGTAAAGGCTCAATGGACCGCCCGGAAGCCCGCCGGTGGACGGCGTCGAATAGGTCACAGAGCGGATCGTGCCGTCGGGATTGGTCACGATATCCGAATAGACGCCGGTGTCGACGTTCGTCTGCACCTTCAGATAATCGCTATAATTGGTTTCGCGTGCGCCGAAATATGATCCTTCGAGCACGAAATCGAGATGGTCGTTCGCTTTCCATTGCCATGAGGCATTGAGCGACGGGCGCTCTACCGAACCGGACTCGACGCCATAGGTTACGGCGTAGGGAATAATGGTGTTCTGAAGGTTCGCCGGTTGTGCGTTATAGACCGGGCTGCCGACATAGATGCCGATCGGCAACGGCGATTCCGCCGCGACATAATTCTCGTTGTAATTGTTCTTGGTGTAGGAGCCGTTGAGCAGGAAGCCCATCTCGCCGATCGGCGTGTCGAAGCGGTCGGCCAACAGCAAACTGGCATAGGGACTCTTGGTGTTGCCGATGTCGGAGAAGGTCTCGCGAAAGCTCCCTGCGACGGTCAACCCCTTCTTGAGATCAAGCGGCCGTCGGAGTTCGACGTTCACCGTTCCGGCGATGCCACCTTCGATCTGGTCGGCACTGCGGGTCTTGTAGACCTGCACCGACTTCAGCAACTCGGCTGGAATGTCGGCGAGATTGAGCGCGCGCGACCCGGCACTTGCCGCCTCAAAGCCATTGATCGTGGTCTGCACGTCGCCCAGGCCGCGGATCGTTACGTTCTGGCCTTCGCCGTGCGCGCGGTCGATCTGCACGCCCGAAACGCGCGCGAGCGCTTCCGGTACGTTGTTGTCGGGCAGCTTGCCGGCATCCTCGGCATCGACCGAATCGACGATCTGCTTTGAGTTGCGCTTGCGATCGCGCGCCGACTTCAAACTGGCGCGCAGGCCGACGACGACGATGTCGTTGCCGCCTTCGCCCTTATACGTTGCCGAATCGGCACCAGCGGCAACGGCTTGCTGCACCGCCTTGCCGCGGCGACGCGCGGCCTCGCGTTCTGCGCGCGCTTTACGCCGGGCAGCGATCCGCTCGGCCTTGCCAAGCGGCACGGCTGGAGCGGCGTCTTGCGCGACGGCCGAAGGTGCGATCGCGGCAGCAGCAGCCACGGGACACGTGGCCGATAGTGCCGCCATGCAGCAAGTGAGCGTTAGAACAACTTTCATTCGCATGCCGATTTTCCCCTTAAGGTCCTTCGTCTGGCCTTTTCGCCACACGTCCCATGACAGAGTTATGACATACGATATAAAGTATACAAGTCGCAATTTGCGCCTTGTGATTCAAGGCTGCGGCGATGCCTTTTCCGCTTAAACCGCTACGGTATCGGCCACGTTCGACGTGTCCGCGATCGTATCGAGGTGCATCAGACGCACGACCAATGGGCTGAGCGCCGCGACACCCAGACCGACTACGATCGAAAATCCACTGATCCTCGTATAGACATTCAGGATGGTATCCGGGCCCGCGCTTGCGGCACCAGTCGTTTGGGCGATCAAGGCGGCGATGAAATTCCCCGCCGCTGTCGACAGGAACCAGGTTCCCATCATCAAGCCCGTCATTCGCGTAACGGACAATCGAGTCATCGACGACAGGCCGATCGGCGAGAAGCACAATTCGCCCATCGCGTGGAACAGATAGACCAGCACGATGAACAGCGCGGGGGTCAGCGCACCGCGCGGTGCCGCGCCGGCAACCAACACCAGGAAACCGAGCCCGACCAGGATCAGCCCGATCCCAAATTTGAGCGGCACGTTGGGCTCCAGCCGCCGACGCGCCAACATGGCCCACCCCCATCCAAACAGCGGCGCAAGCACGATGATGAAAGCCGAGTTGATCGACTGAAAGACCGCCGCCGGGATCTGATAGCCGAACAGCATCCGATCGACGCGTTCGTCGGTGAAAACGTTGAGCGAGGATCCGGCCTGTTCGAACAACGCCCAGAAGAGCGGGCTCAGCGCGACGAGAAACAGCGCAGCAAAAACGCGATCGCGCTCGACCCGTGGCAAGGTGTACACCGACCGCCAGACGATATAGCCAACCGTCAGCACCGCAAAGCCAATCAGCAGAATCCCGACCGCGCCTTGCGATCGGATCAACCACCACACGACGCCGACCGCACCGATACCCCCGAGATAGATTAGCGGTTCGAGCGAAAGCCCGGCAAACACGGGCGCGCCGCGCAACGCGCCGGGCCGCCGACCCGCGCCGCGCAGATCCTTTTGAAACACCACAAACGCGACGAGCCCGATCAGCATACCGATGCCCGCCGCACCGAAACCATAACTCCAGCCGACCGTCTCCCCGAGGATACCGATCAGGATCGGCCCAATCCACGCGCCGAGGTTGATCCCCATATAGAAGATCGAGAAAGCGCCGTCGCGCCGCCGATCTCCACGCGCATACAGCTCGCCGACCAGGACCGACACGTTCGCCTTGAGAAAGCCCGTTCCGACCACGATCGCGGAAAGACCGAGATAGAAACCGTTCAGATACAAGCCCTGTGCTCCGGCCGGCCCTTCGAGCAGCGCGATCAGCAAATGGCCGGTGACGATGAAGACACCCCCCGCGAGCACCGCCTTGCGCGCACCGAGAAAGCGATCGGCCAGATAACCTCCGATCACTGGGGTTATGTAGACCAGTGAGGTGTAGGTGCCATAAACGGCGTACGAATGATCCTTCGCGAACAGAAAGTGCTTGGTCAGGTAAAAGATCAGGATCGCGCGCATGCCGTAATAGGAAAAGCGTTCCCACATTTCGGCGAAAAACAGGACAAAGAGGCCGCGCGGATGGCCGAGCACGGTCCTGGCGTCGGTAGGCGTCTCCGACACTCCAAACCGGCTGGTGTCATCGGTCGCGGGGCGATTGCCGACAGACGTCATGCTGGACAACCGCCATCGAATGTCGGGCAGCGTTCGGGCGCTCGCTCGGCGCATCGCTCACTCTTTCGCGCATCCTCAACCATCGCACCCTCCGCAACATCCTAACCTTCACCCTAGGGTATACGGTATTTTATATGCAATCTTTTAACGTGTAACGTCAGACCCTTGCGAAACGCAGAGACTTTTGAATACCGAATATCGTATATTATATTTGACATAACCCTGCGAGCGTGGTGCATTCGCTTGAAGGCAAAGGGCCAATCAGGGGTATTTATGACCATTCGCAACTCCCGCCGGGGAGCAGCGCTCGCTGCATCGGTATCCGCACTGCTGTCGACCAGCGCTTATGCGCAAATCGCCGCTGCGCCGACGACGGCGGAGCAGACCGTGGCCACCCCCGAAAGCAGCGACATCGTGGTCACCGGCACGCGCATCAAGCGCCGCGATTTGACCAGCAACAGCCCGCTTACGATGGTCGGTGAAGCCGAGATCCGCTATCAGGGCGCGACGAGCGTCGAGAGCGTGCTCAACAAGCTTCCGCAATTCACCGCCGATGCGAACGAGAACGTCTCGAACGGGTCAGACGGCACGTCGAACATCAATTTGCGCAACCTCGGGTCCGGCCGCGTGCTGATCCTGCTGAACGGCCAGAGGATGCTGCCGCAGCAAGCGATCGACGTGAATTTCGTGCCGTCGTCGCTGGTCCAGCGCATCGACGTCGTAACCGGTGGTGCCTCCGCAGTATACGGGTCGGACGCTTTGTCGGGCGTGGTCAATTTCGTCCTGCGCGACAATCTCGATGGCGTTCGGATCGACGCGCAAAGCAGCGTCAACCAACATGACAACGGCAATGGCTATCTTCATGGCCTGGTCAACAGCAAGGGCTATCCGCAAGCGCCCGGCACCGTGTTCGACGGCGGCAAGACCGACATCAACGCGAGCTTCGGCAAGAATTTCGCGGACGGGCGCGGCAACGTCACCGTTTATGGCGGCTATCGCACATCGCAGCCGGTAACCCAGGATTCACGGGACGTTTCGGCATGCGCGCTCGACCCCGTGGACGATGCGGGGACCAACCTGAAATGCGGTGGTTCCAGCAACAACGCCTACGGCCTGTTCACATTGCTGACCGGCCCGAACAAGGGCAAGACGCTCGACAATACCAAGGACGGCAAGCACACTTGGGTACCCTACGATTCGAGCTTCGCGTACAATTACTCGCCCACCAATTATTTCCAGCGCTCCGACACGCGCTACACGGCAGGCGCTTTCGCCAAGTTCAAGCTGAGCTCGCTTGCCGAGATCTATAGCAGCTTCATGTATATGAACGACCGTACCTTTTCACAGGCGGCACCGTCCGCGCTGTTCCAGGGCACGACCTTTACGATCCCTTGCAACAATCCGTTTCTGTCGGCGAGCCAGGCCACCACCTTGTGCGGCGCAGCCGCTGGCACCGCGCAGACCGAAGACACGTTTATCGGTCTGCGCCTGACCACCCCGCGCCGCGACGATCTACGGCATGAGGATTTCCGCTACACGGCCGGCGTGCGCGGCAGTTTCGCGAAGGGCTTCAGCTACGACGTCAACTATCTGCGGTCGCTGGTGCGGTACAATGAAACCTATATGAACAATGTCGACAACGTGAAGGCGCAACGCGCGCTTAACGTCGTCAACGTCAACGGCACCCCCACCTGCCAGTCGGTGATCGACGGAACCGACAAGACCTGCCTGCCGATCGACGTGTTCGCCGCCGGCGCGATCAGCGCCACCGCGCTGCCCTATCTCTTTTCGAACAGCTCGACGCAGAGCCGCAATACACAGACGGTGGTTTCGGGCACGATCAACGGCGACCTGGGGCAATATGGCATTCAGATCCCCTGGGCCGATCGCGGCATCGGCATCGCGCTGGGTGCCGAGCATCGCCGCGAGACGCTGAGCGCCAGCGGCGACGCGATTGCGATCCAGAACGGCTATGTCGGCTCCGACGGCACGATCACCGTGAACGAAAGCTATGGCGAGCTTGAGATACCGATCCTGTCGAACCTGCCCTTCGCCAAGGCGCTGACGATCAACGGCGGCGCACGCTATTCGACCTACCATAACCAACAGGATTCGACCGGCTTCAAATCCGATTTCCACGCGCTGACGTACAAAGGCGAACTGTCCTGGGCACCGAGCAGCGACCTGCGATTGCGCGCGAGCTACAACCACGCATTTCGTGCGCCCAACATCAGCGAACTGTTCGGCGCGGTCAGCCTTGGCAACGTGACCGCGACCGACCCATGCGCCGGCTCCAGCCCGGCGGCATCGCTCACGGTCTGCCAGCGCACCGGCGTGACGGCGGCGCAATATGGCAACATTCCCGAATGCCCGGCGGGGGTCTGCGTGCAGCAATATGGCGGCAATCGCGATGTGAAACCCGAACAGGCCGACACCTACACGATCGGTCTGGTGCTGACCCCGCGGATGCTGCGCACCTTCACGCTGTCGCTCGATTATTTCAACATCAAGGTGACCGATTACATCAGCACGATTTCGCCTTCGCTGACGATCAGCCAATGCGCCTCGACCGGCGACCCTTATTATTGCGGGCTGTTCCACCGCGATCCGCGCAGCGGCGTGCTGTTCGGCAATAACGGTTACGTCGTCGGCACCACGATCAATACCGGCTCGCTCCAGACGTCGGGCCTCGACATCACGAGCAGCTACACGCTCGACCTCAACCGTTTCGGCAAGGTCAACCTCGACCTTGTCGGCACCTTCCTGCTCGATCTTTCGACCGAGCCGCTGCCAGGGCTCGGGACGTATAACTGCAAGGGCCTGTACGGCTATACCTGCGGCGAGCCGTCGCCGACGTGGCGCCATCAGTTGCGCACCACCTGGATGATCCCGGGGAAGGAGAAGGCCACGCTGTCGCTCGCATGGCGCTATCTCGACAGCGTCAAGCTTTCGAGCTTGTCGGACAATGCGTTCCTGAATGGCCAAGGCAGCATCATCAACAGCAAGATCCCCGCGTACAGCTATTTCGATCTCGCGACGACGGTCAACTTCACCAAGGGGCTGACGCTCCGCGCGGGCGTGAACAACCTGCTCGACAAAGACCCGCCCGCCATCGCGCAGGGGATTCTGGCGAGCTTCGGCAATGGCAATACCTATCCCGGTGTCTATGATCCGCTCGGGCGGACGATCTTCGTCGGGGCCACCGTCGCCTTCTGAAAGTCCAAGTCCGCGGCACCTCCTATGAAGGGCCGTTGCCGACACTGTTAAAGGATTCTCCATGCCCCGCCCGTCGCGCCGCGATCTCCTCAAGACCGCCGGCGCGGCGGGCGGACTTGCGCTTGCGCCGCCGCTTCGCGCGGCGGTGGCACCGGCTGCCACCGACAGTCCGCGTGCGATCGTGTCGCTCGATCGCGGCTGGCGCTTCGCGCTGGGGCATGCGGCGGATCCAGCGAAGGATTTCGGTTTCGGTGCCGGCCACGACACCTATGGCAAATCCGGCGATGTCGGGACACCGGTTGCCGAGGCCAAGTTCGACGACAGCGGCTGGCAAGCGGTCGATTTGCCGCATGATTGGGCGGTCGATCTCCCCTTCGAACGGTTCGGGGCACCCGGTTCGGAGGCTGACCGTAGCGGTGCGTTCCAGGGGTTCAAACCGCTCGGCCGGATGTGGCCCGCGACGAGCGTGGGCTGGTATCGCCGCGCGATCCCGATCACGGCGGAGGACGCGGGCAAACGCCTGTCGCTCGAATTCGACGGCGTCTCGCGCAACTGCCTCGTCATCTTCAATGGCTTCGTCGTCGGATCGAACGAAAGTGCCTATGCGCCCTTCCGCATCGACATCACCGATTTTGCCAAGCCCGGCGAGGAGAATCTCCTCGTTCTCCGCTGCGACGTCAGCCTTGGCGAAGCGTGGTCGTACGAAGGTGCCGGACTCTATCGCCACGTCCGACTGGTCAAAACCGCGCCGCCCCATATCCGGCAATGGGGTGCCACGGTCCGATGCGAGGTGCGCACCGACGGGGCGACCATCCGGATCGAGACCGAAATCGACAATGACGGACCCGCCGCCACCGCGCGGCTGCGCTCGCGCGTCACGGGGCCCGATGGCCGGATCGTTGCCGACTTGCTGTCCCAGCCGCTCGCCCTGCCGGACTGGGGCCGGACCAGCTTCGCGCAGGAGGCGCGGCTGTCCGATCCTGCCTTATGGTCGCTCGACACGCCGCAGCTCTACAGTCTTGCTAGCGAGATCATCATCGCCGACGTCGCCGTCGATCGCACGGTCAGCCGCTTCGGCATCCGCACGATCCGCTTCGATCCCGATCACGGCTTTTTCCTCAACGGCCTGCCGGTGAAGATCAAGGGTACGTGCAACCACCAGGATCACGCCGGCGTCGGCTTCGCAGTGCCCGACAGCCTCCATGTCTGGCGGCTCGAGCGGTTGAAGGCGATGGGTGCCAACGCCTATCGCTCGACGCACCATTCGCCCTCCCCCGCGATTCTCGAGGCGTGCGACCAACTGGGCATTCTCGTGATGGACGAGACCCGCCAGATGTCGAGCAACCCCGAAGCGCTGAGCCAGCTCGACCGGATCGTCCGCCAAGGGCGCAACCATCCGAGCATCATCCTGTGGAGCCTCGGCAACGAGGAAATCCACCGCGGCACGCCGACCGGGGCGCGGATCGCCGCGACGATGAAGCGCCGGGTCTACGAACTCGATGGCACACGCCCCGTCACCGAAGCGTTCAACGGCAAGTTCGGCGAGGGCGCGTCGCCCGTGCTCGACGTGATGGGCTGCAATTACTATCTCGACGCGATCGATCCCTATCACGTTGCGCACCCGACGATGCCGATGATCGGCACCGAAACGGGCAGCACCGTCATGACCCGCGGCGAATATAAACGTGACGATGCCGCCGGGATCGTGCCCGCTTACGATACGGACTTCCCGAAATGGGCGACCACCGCCGAGACATGGTGGAGCTTCTACGATGCCCGCCCTTTCCTTGCCGGCGGGTTCGTGTGGACCGGGTTCGACTATCGCGGGGAACCGACGCCGTTCGAGCGCTGGCCCGAAAACGCCTCGAATTTCGGACAGATGGACAGCTGCGGCTTCCCCAAGGACAATTATCATTATTACCGCGCCTGGTGGGGGGCCAAGCCCGCGCTCCACCTCTTCCCCCACTGGAACTGGGCGGGGCGCGAGGGCCAGGAGATCGCGGTCTGGGTCCATAGCAATTGCGACACGGTCGAATTGTTCCTCAATGGCCACAGCCTCGGGCATCAGAGCGTGACGCGCAATCGCCACCTCGAATGGCAGGTGCCCTATGCCCCCGGCAGGATCGAGGCACACGGCTTCGCACGCGGTCGCCATATCCTCACCGAAGTGCGCGAGACGACCGGCATGCCGCAACGGATCGGGCTGACCAGCGACCGGCGCAGCTTGGCACCGGCGAGGTCGCGGTGGTGCGCGCCGCCATCCTCGATGCGAAGCGGCGTGAGGTGCCGACCGCCAGCAACCGCGTGACCTTCACGCTCGACGGTGACGCCACCTTGCTCGGCGTCGGCAATGGCGACCCGCGCTGCCTCGAGCCCGACCATGCCAGCGCTCGCTCGGCGTTCAATGGCCTGTGCATGGCGATCGTCCAGGCCGGAGAGCGCGGCGGCGCGATCCGCCTCACCGCGACGGGTGATGGCCTCGATGCCGCGATGCTGCCGCTCCTCGCGACACGCGCTTGACGCGCTGCGCTCCTACCGCACGCTCCTTTCCATCGACCGAGACCCTCCGATGATCCCTCTCCGCGCCAAGGCCCTCGTCCTCGCCATCGCCGCCCTGTGCTTTCCGGCCAAGCTGCTCGCCGCGCCCGACGCGGCGGCGTTCACCCGCTCGATCGGTCTGCGCGAGCAATGGCAATATCTCACGCGGGACGTGGCATGGCCGGCCCACTGGACCGCGGATGGCAGCCATTTCTTCTACCGCAAGACGGTCGAGGGCGGCTTCGCCTTCGAAACGGTCGATCGCCGAACGCTCGCCAAATCGGCGGCGTTCGATCAGGTGAAAATCGCCCACGCGCTCGCCGCCGCGCTCGGGCATCCCGTCGCGCCACTGCGGTTGCCATTTGCGGCGTTCGACTATGATGCGGACGGCACGGCCATCCTGTTCGAGCTGGACGGCGCAGCCTGGTCCTGCGCGCTCGACGGACACGCATGTGCCGTCGTAGCCGACCATCGCCGCCCGCGCGGCTTCGGTGTCGTCCGGGATCTGTCCATACCCGCCGACAATCGGCCAGCGCCCTCCCCCGACGGCAAATGGGAAGCCTTGGTCGAGGACAACCAACTCGTGCTGCGGAGGCCGGGCGGCAAGGACGCGATCCGCCTGAGCAGCGACGGATCGGCCGGCGACTTCTATGATCCAGAAACGCTCGCCTGGTCGCCCGACAGCCGCCACATCCTGCTCTACCGTGTCCGCCCGGGCTATGCGCGCCAGGTTCTGCGCGTCGAGGCGGCACCGGTGGGACGGCTGCAGCCGGCGCTGCGCACGCAGCTTTACCCCAAGCCCGGCGACGCGATCGACCAGGAGCAGCCCGTGCTCTTCGACGTCGCAACGCGGCGGGAGACGGTGATCGACGCCGAGCTGTTCCCCAACCCCTATCAACTCTCGCAACCGCGTTGGCGCAGCGACGGGCACAGCGTCGAGTTCGATTATATCCGCCGCGGCTTCCAACAAGCGCGCGTGATCGCGGTCGATGCCGACACGGGCAAGGCGCACGCCGCAGTCACGGAAAACGCCGCAACGTTCGTCTATGCCGATCGTCGGTTCGCGCATACCGTGCACGGGCTCGGCGACGAGATCGTCTGGGCCTCGGAGCGCGATGGCTGGAACCAGCTCTATCTCATCGACGGCCATACCGGCCGTGTGAAAAATCGCATCACCCATGGCAATTGGGTCGTGCGCGAGGTCGTCAAAGTTGACGATGACAAGCGCGTGATCTGGTTCGCCGCGAGCGGCATGAACCCGGGCGAGGACCCCTATTTCAAACATTATTACCGCATCGATTTCGACGGCCGCCACCTGACGCCGCTGACGCCCGCCAACGCGGATCATGACGTCGCTTTCTCGCCCGACATGGCGCTGTTCGTCGACACCTATTCGCGCGTCGACTTGCCCACCATCAGCGAGCTGCACCGCGCAGACGACGGCACCCTGGTGGCGAGGATCACCACAGGCGACGACACGCGCCTGGTTGCCGCCGGGTTTCGCCCGCCCGAAGTCGTCACCGCCAAGGGACGCGACGGCAAAACCGATATCTGGGGCATCGTCGTGCGACCGCGCGATTACGATCCGCGCAAGAAATATCCGGTGATCGAGAACATCTATGCCGGTCCGCACGACAGCTTCGTGCCCAAGGGTTTCTGGCCGTTCGGCTATCATGCCGGTGGCGACAAGGTGATCGGGATGCAGGCGCTGGCCGATCTCGGCTTTATCGTCGTCCAGATTGACGGCATGGGCACCGCCAATCGCTCCAAGGCGTTTCAGGACGTCGCCTGGAAGAATCTCGGCGATTCGGGTTTCCCCGATCGCATCGCGTGGCACCGCGCGCTGGCCGCGCGCGACGCATCCTACGACATCACCCGCGTCGGCATCTACGGTGCCTCCGCCGGCGGCCAGAGTACCCTCAACGCCTTGCTGTTCCACGGCGACTTCTACAAGGTCGGTGTGGCCTATGCCGGTTGCTACGACAATCGCATGGACAAGATCAGTTGGAACGAACAGTGGCTCGGCTGGCCAGTCGATAAGAGCTATGCCGCCGCCTCGGGCATCGACAATGCCTGGCGGCTGACAGGCAAGCTGCTGATGATCGTCGGCGAGCAGGACAGCAATGTCGACCCCGCGTCGACGATGCAGGTGGTCGATGCACTGATCAAGGCGAACAAGGATTTCGATCTATTGTCGGTACCGGGCGGCGAACACAGCGTCGGCCGCTCAACCGGCCCGATCGACTATGTCACGCGTCGGCAATTTGGCTTCTTCGTACGCAACTTGCTGGGCGACACCACGCCCGACTGGAACGCTGCGCCGACGCGCATCGGTTAACGGACAGCTGGCTTAATCGGCACCGATATCCGGCGTGCCACGCTCCGTCCTGCGCGATAACGTAGCGGGCGTCATGGGCAGTGTCCGGCTATCCTCGGCGCTTTCATGGCGGCGCACCCCCATCTTAGCCTCGGTCCCATCATCACGGAACCCGTCATCAACGCACCGAAGCACGCGCTCCCCGGTCGCTACCGAACCGGAGCGATTATCGCCGATTATGCAGCGACGCGCCGATGGTCGGCGACGACGGCGCAGGTATGCCCAGCGACCACGCAGAAGTGAAACCCGGCCGTGGAAATGGGATCGTGGGTACGATCGCCAAAACAGTTGGAGGCCATGATCGAAATCAAGGCAGCCGGTCCGGGCACGAACGTCTCGATTGTGCGTTCTCAGCGACACAATAGCCGCGCCACGCACATCGCCCGACCGGGCAATCGACGTTCCTGAAAGCTCCACCATGCCCGATGTAGAAAAGCCGCTTATACTTTACGTCGAGGATGAAATTTTTACGCAGCATCTTGTTGAAACGGCGCTCAGCGATGCCGGCTATGATGTCTGGACCGCGAGCGACGGCAACGAGGCTTTGGAAAAACTCGCGTCCGCTGGTTCGGCTTTGCGCGGACTTGTAACCGATGTCGATCTTGGTGCCTGCCCCAACGGATGGGAGGTTGCCATCGAGGCGCGGGCAGCGATGCCAGGGGTACCCGTCGTCTATGTTAGCGGCGCGAGTGCTCATGAATGGAGCGCAAAGAGCGTTCCAGGCAGCCAAATCGTACCCAAGCCATTTGCGCCTGATCAAATTGTTGCAGTGATTGCGCTTTTGCTCGGTAAGGCGGACTTATGAACATATCCGATCCGGCGAGTCCCAATGATCGCCCCGCTGGTGTCGAGCAGCTGCTCGCCACAACCGACCTCGCCAATGCCCTGGAAAGCGACCGCTTCAAGCAGTTCCTGGACCATATCCCGATCGCCATTGCCGTCGCCGAACTCACGCCTGAGGAGCGCATCGTATATGCCAATATCGAATTCGAGCGGCTGACGAGCAGAAGTGCGCCCGACCTGTTCGGCAAGGACTGGACCATGTTCCCCTCCAGCGCGGTCGCGACGGACGGTGGCGAAGGCTTGAGCGAAGCCATTGCATTGGGGGAGGATTTCGTCGGCACCTTCGAACTCGACTGGGGCGAAAAACCGGTGGCGGTTGATGTCTGGTCGAACCTCATTCAGGACGATGGTGGCGAGCCGGTGTTCCGGCTTGTCGCGCTCGCAGAGGCCGGCCGCCGCGCCGATGACGATGAAACCGAGCTCCAGGCCGCCGTTCGCGAAAAGGACACGCTGCTGCGTGAGTTGCAGCACCGCGTGACCAACAACCTCCAGATGATCACGGCGCTGATCCGGCTCGAATCCCGCACGATACCCGATGATACGACGACCGCCCGCTTCGACCGACTGGCGGGCCGGATCGAGGCGCTCGGGCTGCTGTACCGCTCGCTGTCGGAGACCTCGGATCGCGCCACGATCGATCTTGGCGTCTATCTGAGCGAGATCGCATCGGCGGTAATGCGTGCTCACGCCGTGGAGGGCATTCACCTTGACCTTCAGGTCGACACCTGGCCGGTGTCCGTTAACGTCGCGATGCCGGCCGGGCTCGTCGTTAACGAGCTTTTGACGAACGCGCTCAAACACGCGTTCACGGGACGAAGCGGGGGGACAATTTCGTTGCACAGTCTCGTTGATCCCGCCGGGTGTCGCGTTACCATCGCGGACGATGGGATTGGGCTGGATGTCGGCACCCACTGGCCGAAACCGGGTAAGCTGAGCGCAATGATCGTTCAGTCGCTTCGTCAAAACGCAAAAGCAACGCTCGACGTTGAGTCCACGCCGGGGAACGGAATGCGCGTGACGATCTTTTTTGCGCGGGCAGACGCAAACGAATAGCGGCGCTTCCTGATCGGTCTGCGAGGGCCCAGAACCGGACGTTCAAAATTTACTCACGGCTCCCCAGCTTCTGCGATGTGTTCAGCTTCACGGTCGTGGCCGCTAGACCACCCCTCTGTCGCGCCACTCACAAGCGGTGCCGCATCGAAACGCCAGGGAGGCGCGCGGGGCTGCCCTATTACCGCCGCGATGACGCATAAAGGAACCGTCATGGCCCACATCCTTGTCATCGAAGACGATCCTGCCACGGCAGACCACATCGTGGCGTCGCTGCAGGCGCATGGCCATGTGACGACCCACGTCGCCGACGGTGACCTTGGGTTGGAGCGCGCAACGCGGGAGCCGTTCGATGCGGCGACGCTCGATCGCATGCTGCCGGGTCGTGATGGTTTGTCGGTCGTCGCCGCATTACGGGCGCGGCGCATCGCGCTTCCTGTCTTGATGATCAGCGCACTCGGTGACGTGGACGAGCGGATCGCGGGCTTGCGCGCGGGCGGCGACGATTATCTCGTCAAGCCGTTCGCGCCTGAGGAGATGGCGATGCGGATCGAGGTGCTGCTGCGTCGGCGCGAGGACCCGGCCAATGCCGCGACGTTGCAGGTCGGCGACCTCGTTGTTGATCTCATCCGGCGTGAGATTACCGTGGCGGGGCAGCCGGTGCGCCTGCTGCACATGGAGTTCCGCTTGCTCGAGTTCCTCGTGCGCCATGCGGGCGACACGCTAAGCCGCCGGATCATCTTCGAGCAGGTATGGGGGTATTATTTCGACCCAGGTGCCAATCTCATCAACGTGCATATCGCCAGGCTGCGCAAGAAGCTCGACCGGCCCGGTCGGCCGTCGGCGATCGTCACCGTGAAGGGCGAAGGTTATCGCTTCGATGCCGATTGAACGGCTGCATCTCGGGCAAATCCGCCGGACCAGCACCTTTCGGCTGACAGCCTTGCTCGGGCTGGTGTTTGCGGTGGGCGTTATCGCGCTGCTCGGGTTGATCTACGGGCTGTCGGCGCGCGAACTGACGTTACGCTCCGACCGCGTTCTGCGAATCGAAGCGAGCAGGCTGCGCGCGAGTTCGCCCGATGCGCTGCCCGAACGGATCGCCAGCGCGCTTGCCCATAGCACCAGCGGCCTCAACTATTTCGCGCTGCAATCGCGGAGCGGCCAACCGATCGCGGGCAATCTCAACATCGTTCGAAACTTCCGCTTCGATCATCCCGTCAACATCGCCGCGAAGCCCGGCGCGCATGGACCGCTGCGGGTGCTCGCGATCGAGGCCCCGACCGGGGAGACAATCCTGATCGCGCGCGACATCGCCCCCATCGTCGATCTGCGCCGCCGCATTCTCGAAATCCTCATTGGCAGCGGCATAGCGATCGTGGTCCTCGTGCTCGGTGCCGGCGTGCTGCTGAGCCTCGCGCCGCTACGCCGCGTGCGCGACCTGCAGGCGGCCAGCCGCGCGATCGCGGCAGGGCGCTTCGACTTGCGGATGCCGGTCAGCACGCGCGGCGACGAACTCGATCTGTTCGCAGGCACGGTCAACACGATGATCGAAGAGGTCGAGCGCGTGGTCGCGCAGGTCAAGGGCGTGACCGACGCCGTCGCGCACGATCTGCGCACGCCGCTGGCGCATGTCCGCGGACAGCTCGAACGCACTATCGCGCTGCCCGACGCGGATCCGCGTGCGGTCGCGCTCAGCCATGCCGCGATGGTCGATCTCGATCTCGTGCTCGAACGGTTCGGCGCTTTGCTGCGCATCTCGCAGCTTGAAGCGAGCGGCCGCCAGGCGGGCTTTACCACCGTCCCGCTCGCACCGTTGCTGGACAGCCTGTGCGAGCTCTACGAGCCGCTGGCCGAGGATGCTGGCGTGACGCTGCGGCTCGCGCCGATTCCCGACGCGACGATCCGCTGCGATCCGCAATTGTTGTTTGAGGCGATCAGCAACCTGCTCGACAATGCGATCAAGTTCAGTGCCGTGGGTGGCGAGGTGGTGCTTGGGGCAACGCTCGATCCCGGGGGGCTGAGCCTGACCGTCCGCGACACTGGGCGCGGTCTCGCTCCGCACGAGCGCGACGCGGCGCTCCGGCGCTTCTATCGCGGTGTCGATGCGGCGGGGATCCCCGGCAGCGGGCTGGGGCTCAGCATCGTCGCGGCGATCGCCCATCTTCACGGCTTTACACTTGAGCTCGGCGACGCCGCCCCTGGCCTGATCGTGCGGATCCAAGCGCCGGCCGCCTCCTGAGGTGAAATTCATTTAATTAGCGCTGCACCGCAACACGCATAAATGGAGCCCCGTCTTTCCTCCGGAAACATCGGGTCCACCGTGCTGCAGCTCGTCAAACTTGCCCTCAGCAAGCCCTACACCTTCGTCGTCCTGGCGATCCTGATCGTCCTGGGGGGATCGATCGCCTGGCTCGAAACCGCCACCGATATCTTCCCCGACATCAAGATTCCGGTGATCGCCGCTGTGTGGACCTATCGCGGCCTGCCGCCCAAGGACATGTCGGGCCGCGTCGTCTATTATTACGAGCGCTCGCTCTCGACCACGGTCAACGATATCGACCATATCGAGAGCCAGTCGCTCAACGGCGTCGGCATCGTGAAGATCTTCTTCCAGCCCGGCGTCGACATCCGCACTGCCTCGGCACAGGTGACGGCGGCCTCGCAGACGGTGCTGAAGCAGATGCCGCCGGGCATCACCCCCCCGCAGATCCTCAATTACAACGCCTCGACCGTCCCGATCCTCCAGCTCGCGCTGTCGTCGAAGGACTTGAGCGAGCAGAAGATCTACGATCTCGGCCAGAACTTCATCCGCCCCGCGCTCGCCTCGGTGCAGGGTGCCGCAATCCCCTCGCCTTATGGCGGCAAGGAACGCCAGATCCAGATCGATCTCGATCCGGCAGCGCTCCAGGCGCGGCACCTCTCGGCGGGCGACGTCGGTGCAGCACTTGCCGCGCAGAACCAGATCGTGCCCGCAGGCACCGCCAAGATCGGCCAGTTCGAATATAACGTTCGGCTCAACAATTCGCCCGAACTGGTCGATCAGCTCAACGACCTGCCGATCAAGACCGTCGACGGGACGACGGTGTTCATGCGCGACGTGGCGCATGTCCGCGATGGCTCGCCGCCGCAGCGCAACGTCGTGCGCGTCGATGGCGGCCGCGCGGTGCTGATGACGATCCTGAAATCGGGCGCGGCCTCGACGATCGCGATCGTCGATCAGGCGAAGGCGCTGCTCCCGGGGCTCAAGGCCACGCTGCCGCCCTCGCTCAAGGTCCAGCCGCTCTCGGACCAGTCGCTGTTCGTCAAGGCGGCGGTATCGGGCGTGATCAAGGAAGGGGCGATCGCGGCGGCGCTGACCAGCATGATGATCCTGCTGTTCCTCGGCTCGTGGCGCTCGACCGTAATCATCGCCGCCTCGATCCCGCTCGCCATTCTCGCCGCGGTCGCCGGGCTGGCGGTGGTCGGGCAGACGCTCAACATCATGACGCTCGGCGGGCTCGCGCTCGCGGTCGGCATCCTGGTCGACGATGCGACGGTGACGATCGAGAATATCAACTGGCACCTCGAACAGGGCAAGTCGGTGCGCGACGCGATCCTCGATGGCGCGCAGCAGATCGTCCAGCCGGCCTTCGTATCGCTGCTGTGCATCTGCATCGCGTTCCTGCCGATGTTCTTCCTGCCAGGCATCGCTGGCTTCCTGTTCGCGCCGATGGCGATGGCGGTGGTGTTCGCGATGATCGCGTCGTTCATCCTGTCGCGCACGCTGGTGCCGACGATGGGCAATTTCCTGCTGCGCGAACATGCGACCCAGCACACGGCCGAGATCATGGTGTCGCACGATGCCCGGACCGGTCGACCGGAGACGCGCAACGTCTTCATCCGCTTCCAGAGCGGGTTCGAGCATCGTTTCGAAGCAGTACGCGCTTATTATGTCGCGGTCCTTGCCTTCGCCTTGGCGCGGCGGCGTGTGTTCATTCCTGCCTTTATGGCAGTCGTCCTGCTGTCGTTCGCGCTCGTGCCCATGCTCGGCCGCAATTTCTTCCCGACGATCGACGCCGGGCAAATCAACCTCCACGTCCGCGCGCCGATCGGCACGCGGATCGAGGAGACGGCAGCGCTGTTCGACCATGTCGAGGACCGCATCCGCGCGACCATTCCCGCCGACGAGCTGGTGTCGATCGTCGACAATATCGGCATGCCCGTATCGGGCATCAACCGCGCTTATTCGAACACCGGCGGCGTCGGCTCACAGGACGGCGATATCCTGGTAACGCTCGCCGAAAACCACAAACCGACCGCCGACTATGTCCGGACGTTGCGCAAAGCCTTGCCCGATGCCTTCCCCGGCTCGGTCTTCTCGTTTCTGCCCGCCGACATCATCAGCCAGATCCTCAACTTCGGCGCGCCCGCCCCAATCGACGTGATGGTGACCGGTAGCGATGCCAAGCAGGGCGAAGCCTATGCCCATCTACTCGCCGAGCGGATGCGCCACATTCCCGGTATCGCCGACGTCCGCGTCCAGCAGACCGAGGCCGCGCCCGAACTCGGCTTCGACGTCGATCGCGCGCAGGCGGACCGCGTCGGAATCACCGAGAATGACGTGACGCGCAGCCTCGCCGTCAACCTCGCGGGCAGCTCGCAGATCGCGCCCGCCTTCTGGCTCAACCCCAAAAACGGCGTGTCCTACCCGATCGTCGTGCAGACGCCGCAATACCGCACCGGCTCGCTGTCGGACCTCCAGAACCTCCCCATCACCGGATCGGGCGCTGGTGCCTATCAGATCCTCGGCGGGCTCGGCACGCTCCACCGCGAGCCATCGCCTGCGGTCGTCACGCACTATGCGCTGCAGCAATCGTTCGACGTCTATGCAACGACCCAAGGGCGTGACCTCGGCGCGGTGGCGGGCGACATCCAGAAGGTGATCGACGGCACCAAGGCGGCGCTGCCCTCTGGGTCGGCAGTGACCTTGCGCGGCCAGGTGCGGACGATGAACGCAGCTTTCTCGGGGCTCATCTTCGGCCTGATCGGGGCAATCGCGCTGATCTACCTGCTGATCGTCGTGAATTTCCAAAGCTGGGTCGATCCCGCCGTCATCGTCTCGGCACTGCCCGCCGCGCTGGCCGGGATCGTCTGGATGCTGTTCGCGACCCATACGCCGCTGTCGGTGCCGGCGCTGACCGGCGCAATCATGTGCATGGGCGTCGCCACCGCCAATTCGGTGCTGGTCGTCAGCTTCGCGCGCGAGCGCTTGGCCGAGACCGGCGACGCGCTGCGCGCCGCCGCCGAGGCGGGGGCCACGCGCTTCCGCCCGGTACTGATGACCGCGCTCGCTATGATCATCGGCATGGCCCCGATGGCCCTCGGTCTCGGCGAAGGCGGCGAGCAGAATGCGCCGCTTGGCCGCGCCGTCATCGGCGGGCTCATCTGCGCGACGCTTGCCACCTTGGTCTTCGTGCCCGTCGTCTTCGCGATCGCGCATCGCCGCGAACGCCGCCCCTCCCCCACCCCTTCGACAATCGGACAGCTCGCTCATGGATGAAGCCCTCGCCGCCGCCCCGCCCAAGGGTCTCAAAACTGCCGGGATCGTCGCGCTCGTCGTCGCAGCAGGCGTGGTCGCCGCCGGTACGTTTGTTCGCTTTCACGACACCAGCGAAGCGCAGACCTGGTCCGACGCGCGATCGGTGCCGACGGTCCATCTCGTCGCCATCACATCCTCGACGGCGGGCGACACGCTCGCTTTGCCCGGCACGATGCAAGCGTGGAACATGGCCAAGCTCTATGCGCGCGTCGGCGGCTATGTCAGCGGCTGGTACAAGGATATCGGCGCGCCGGTTGCGGCGGGCATGCCGCTCGGCCGGATCGACACGCCCGAGCTCGACCAGCAGATCATCGCCGCGCGCGCCGCTTTGGTCAGCGCGCAGGCACATGCCGGTCTTGCGCGCAGCACAGCGGCGCGCTGGAACGACTTGCTCACCGACAATTCGGTGTCGAAGCAGGAAGTCGACGAAAAGAATGGCGATCTCGCCGTGCGCAACGCCGCGGTGCAATCGGCACGCGCCGATCTCGGGCGGCTGCTCGCGCTGAAAACCTTCGCGACGGTGCGCGCGCCCTTTGCCGGGACGGTGACGCTGCGCTCTGCCGATATCGGCGATCTGGTCGGGCCGGGGGCTTCGGTGCAGCAACCGATGTTCGTCGTCGCCGACACACGGCGAATCCGCATCTATGTCAGCGTGCCGCAAAGCTATTCGGCGACGATGACGCCGGGACTCACCGCCACGCTGAGCGTGCCCGATTATCCAGGCCGCAGCTTTACCGCACACGTCGTCGGCAATTCGGGCGCGATCGCGCCGCAAAGCGGCACCTTCCAGGTCCAGCTCGTCGCCGACAATCCCGAGGGTGCGCTGCGCCCCGGCGGCTTTGCGCAAGTCAGCTTCGATGTGCGCGGGCAAGCGAGCACGGTGCAGATCCCCTCGACCACGCTGCTGTTCCGCGCGCAGGGGACGCAAGTCGCGACGGTCGATGCCACGCACCACATCCGCCTCCAGCGCGTCACGCTCGGGCGCGATCTCGGCCAGACGGTCGAAGTGCTGTCGGGGCTCTCGCCGACGCAGAAGATCGTCGACAATCCACCCGATTCGCTGACCGACGGACAATTGGTGCGCGTGGAAGGAAGCGCGCGTGGCTGACCGATTGCGCGCGGCGATCGCGGCGATCACCTTGGCGAGCCTCGCTGGCTGCTCGTTCGCCCCACCCTACCATCCGGCGATCACGCCAACGCCGCCCGCTTTCAAGGAAGCCGGGACCTGGCAGCCCGCAGTCGCGCCCGGCGCGATCGTGCCCGACGCGTGGTGGAGCGTGTTCGCCGATCCACAGCTCGACGGTCTCGAACAGAAAGTCGCGAGCGACAATCCGACGCTCGCCGGCGCACTGGCGCGCTACGACACTGCTCGCGCCTATCTTGGCCAGGCCCGCGCCGGGCTGCTCCCGCAACTTGGTGCCGATGCCAGCGTCACGCGCAACCGCCAGTCCGACCATCGCCCGCTGCGCGGCAGCAACCAGCCCGATGTGTACGGTGCCAACACGATCGAGGCGGGCTTCGGCTATGAGGTCGACCTGTGGGGCCGCGTGCGCAATAGCGTTACCGCAGGCAAGGCCGAAATGCAGGCCTCGGGCGACGATCTCGCCGCAATCCGGCTCAGCCTGCAGGCCGAGCTTGCCTCCGACTATATGGCGCTGCGCGGGCTTGACCGGCAATCCGAGCTGCTTGCGCAGACCGTCGACGCCTTTGCCAAGGCCGACCATCTGATCGCGCGGCGCTTCCAGGCCGGGATTGTCAGCGGGATCGAGACCAGCCGTTCGGGCGCACAGCTCGCCGAGGCCCGCGCGCAGCTCGCCGACGTTGCCGCCGCCCGCGCGTTGACCGAACATGCGATCGCGAGCCTGGTCGGAACACCCGCCTCGGCCTTCACCATCGCCCCCGCGACGACGCCGTTCGCGATCCCCGTCGTGCCGCTCGGCCTGCCGGCAACCTTGGTCGAGCGACGTCCTGACATCGCCGCCGCCGAACGCCGCGTCGCTGCGGCCAATGCCGGAATCGGGATCGCCAAGGCCGCCTTCTTCCCAGCGATCCGGCTCGGCGGAAGCGCCGGTTTCCAGGATACTGGCCTGCCAGGTCTCCTGTCCGCGTCGAACACGATCTGGTCGATCGGCCCTGGCGCAGTGTTGAACCTGTTCGACGGGGGCCGCCGACGAGCCGAGCTTGCGGTCGCGCGGGCACGATGGGCGAGCGCCGGTGCCGAGTATCGCGCGACCGTGCTGAGTGCATTCCAGCAGGTCGAGGACAATCTCGCGCAGCTCCACCATCTCGGCGACGAGGCTGCGGCCGAGAATGAGGCGGTGCGCCAAGCGGCCGCGACCGAGCGCCTCTCGCTCAACCGCTACGACAAGGGCGCGGTCACCTATCTCGAGGTATTCACTGCGCAGACCACAGCATTGCGCACTCGTCGCGCCGCGCTCGACCTCGAGACCCGCCGACTACAGGCGAGCATCCGCCTGATCCGGGCACTGGGGGGCGGATGGTCTGCGCAACACGATGGGGTTGCCGCGCCGGGTTGACGCCCATCACGGCTGCGCTGATTCGACCGCGTGACGCGGTGACCAGCACCGTCGTCTTCGTGACCGCACGCTGCGAGGTTGCGATGTGAACATCGAAAATACCGTCCGCCACCTCGGCGTGGATGTCGCAGATTAAACCACTCCAGGCTTCCGAAGGCGTTGGATTGCAAGTTACTCTGCCGCATCGATGACGTCCGCGGCGGCATAATGTTGTTGTTAAGCTTCGACGGAAAGCAACGGCAGCAGGCGAGCAACGGACTCTCGCTCGATTACGCGGGATTCCAACAGCAACGACTGGATGGCATCGTCCCGACCCTTGATTCGAGCAACGAGCGTTTGCAAGGCGCGTCCGGCGAGGTGTTCGATCGGGATTTCGCAGGTTGATAGCTGGGGCTGTGTCAGGCTGGCGAGATCGATATCATCGAACCCCAGCACAGACAGATCGGCAGGCACCGACAGACCCAGGGTCTGTGCGAACCGAATGACGCCGATCGCGATAATGTCCGCCCCCGCGAAGATAGCCGTCGGGCGGTCCTCGATCAGTCGCGATTTGACCATCGGTTCGAGGTCGAGCGAAAAGCTGTTTTCCAAGTTGAAGACGATCTCCCCGCCCTTTTGAAAGGCCTCGACCACACCCGCGCAGCGGTCCCGCATGCTGGCGATATCGAGGGGGCCGGACACAATCCCGATCCGGCGATGGCCGCGTTCCAGAAGATACTGCCCGGCAAGACGCCCCGCCTCCAGATAGTCCACACTCACGGTGTCATATCCAGGGACCGAGCGATCGAGCACGACCGTCGGCGTATTGGACAGGATGCCGTCCGACGTGTCCTTGTCTCGTATCGAAAACCATATGAGGCCGTCGACGCGCAACCCGACCGCCATCGCCAGCGCTTCCGCCTCGATCTCTTCAGATCCTTCGGTGTTGGTCATATAGATTTGATACCCCGCCGCGCGGGCCTCGCGAAAAACCGCCTGGACCAGCGCCGCGAAGAACGGATTGCCAAGATCCGGAATGACCAGCGCCAACATGCCGGAGCGGCCCGACTTCATCGATTTCGCGCTCAGGTTGAGGCGAAAGCCGATGCGTTTTGCGACATCGAGGATATGCGCGCGGGTCTTCGGACCTACGGAGCCGGTTCCATTAATGGCATAAGACGCGCTGGTGAGCGAGACACCGGCTTCGCGCGCGAGATCCTTCAGCGTCGGTGGTCTTACCCGCTTCGCGTCCCCCATTGCGGTTATTATTCCCTCCAACCTGGCACAGCCTTGGGTACGTTTATCGAAATCGATCCACAAGTCGCCGAGGATCGCGCGCAAGCAGGTGAGCGGGCAGATCGATGAGGACGAAGCGGGTCACGACGCGATCGTCGAAATTGTTATCGGTGACCAGGACGAGCTTGCGGTTGTGCCTGGACGAAGTGGTACCTGGCCACCATGCCATCCCCTCGAGATTGCCCGACGCCTCCGGCGAAAGCGCGTCAAAGTCCACGAGCAGCCGTTTTGGCGAGGTCGGCTGTGCCGTATCGAGAAATGCCACGTCAGCAACGTCGGGCGCGCCACCGAAATCCGCGAGATAGAGGCGGCAATGAAAACGAAACGTTCCATCATCCTGCTGCTCGCCGGATCGCTCCAGAATGAGCAGGCGCTCAGCATCCAAGGCGAGAATTTCGCTCACGCCATTGTCGGACAGCCGATGCGCGACCGCGCGAACGACCGGGTCGACCCGATACGCGAATTGCTGAGGCGGTCGCCCCGCGCGAAGCCGCGTGAACCTGACGACCGCCGCATGATCAGCATCGGCTACCGGCCCGTCTCCGCGCAATGGGGCCTCCATCGCCACCCAAAGCGCGCCGTCAGGAGCAAAGCTCAAACCTTCGACGGTTCGGTTGGGACGCCCTCGGTTTTGCAGATTGCCAGGCAAGGTGACAAGAGCGCGGACGCGGCCATCGCGTCCGCTTGTCTTAACGCTGGCACCGAAGCCATCGGCGGCGTCGCCCTCGCTTGACCAAAGGAAGTCTTTGCCATCCGGCGTGAATCGGATGGCCTCCGGGTCGACCGCTTCGCTCCCATGGCCCGGCTGAGGGTAAGCGCGCGCAGCTTCACTCCGAAGGGTCACCGGCGTAATATGGTCGACTGCCAGTTGCCGATCCCCTGCGAGCCGCAGACGCAGGCGGTAAGCACGCGCCGGCGCATGTTCTGACTTGTCATCGCTGATCATCAGCCACGCGCGCTGCCTCTGGTCATAGTCCAGACCCGAAATGCCCCCGACATGCCCGTCGCCCGCACCTGACGGTACATCGGCGGTCGCAACAATCCGCGCGGCCGCTGCCGACCGAGCGTGACACATGTCAGCCCCGGTCGACATGAGATTCATCGCGAAAAGCGCCATCGCTGCTGAGCGCCCGCTCGGCACCCTTAGAACCTCACTCTGAAGGAGGCCGTCACAGTGCGCGGCGCACCGATGAAGTAGCGGCCAAGCGACCGTCCGGGCAAACCGGTTTCGGTCGCCGTCGCGGTCGCGCTGGTGACCGAGGCGATATAGCCGACGTCGAACACGTTATCGACGTTAAGTTGGATCGAGGCATTCTTCAGCGCGCCGATTTGCGGCAGGTCATAGCGGGCCATTGCGCCGACCAGCGTGTAACCCGGGATGCGGTCGATCGCGACTTCCTGAAAGGTGGTCGGCGCGATGATGTCGCCCCCCACCCGGCTGCTGATATATTTGACATTACCCTGCAGCCGCAGCCCCGCAACGGGCTTCAGCGTCAGTTCGCCATAGGCGCTGTTGCGCGGGATATCCCGGACATCGCTCCCCGCGATGATCCCGACCGAGGCAAGATTGAGCCGATCGCGCGAGCCGATGGCGGCGTCATCGTATTTGGCCTGCTGATAGGAATAGGTCGCATAGGCGTCGATCCAGGGGAAAGTCGCCAGCGCCGCGACCTCGACGCCGTTGCTGGTCTGCCCCAGAATGCTCGCGGCGCGCGTGGCCAGGTTTCCGCGCTGAATGTCGATCGGATCGGTGACGGTCGGATCGTTGGGCACGATTCCCACGCCGTTTTTCAGGTGGACATGAAACGCCTGTACGGACAGCGCCAGGTGCTTGGCGGTATAGCGCACGCCGCCGTCGATGTTGCTCGACTGCAAGGGCTTGAGGTCGCCGGGCTGGATGATGGCGGTCGAGCCGAGGAAAGCATCCTCCGGGATGCCCGAGAAATTGCGGGCGAAACCGCCGAAGATTTCGAGGTGGGCAAGCGGTGTGAGGCTGAACGCGACCTTTGGCTGAACTGGCGAATTCTGCGAAAAATCGAGCTTCGCCGAATATTCCAGCGGCGACTGCGCTTTATATCGGACATGGTACCACGTTACGCCGGCATCGAGGCGAAGCACGCCCGGTACAAGCTGGAAGGAATCCTGACCGTAAAATTCGAGCGTCGTGATCGACGTCGACCGATTGTAGAGCACATAGGATGGCAAACCGCCCTTCCACGCGAGCTGCGTGGTGGAGGGGATGATCGGATAGAAGTCGCGTTCCTCCGACGACGTGCCGCCATCGAACCAGCCGCCAATGCGGACGCTATTGCGCGGCACCAGGTCAGCGATCGTGAGCTCCGCCGTGCTGCCGTAGCGTTCGCGCTTGCGCGGCGTGACGCGCATGTCGGCCGGGCCACCGGCCACGTTCGGATTGGACGTCGTTGCCAGCGCCGGGCGCACAGCGCCGCCGCTCGCGGTATACCCCAGCACCGCATACGGGTCCGCGCCGGCAAGCTGACGATGACGGTTCTGATAGCTTAGCGAATAGCCGTCGAGCGTCTGGTAATAGGGGTTGATGGCAAGGGTCACGTGTTCGGCAAGGACGAACTTGCCGTTGAGATAGGCGAGGAAATCGCGGCGCGCCCCGCCGAAGGTGCCGCCATAGTTCAAATCCTGATTGGGAATGCCGGTCAGCGTATCGTTGAGGAAATCGCTCTTCGGATTCGCGTTGAACTGCGCCAGCGTCACGATGTTGAAGTCGTTGTCGAACTGGCTGTTATATGACACCCGAGCCTTCAGGAACGAACCGTTGTCGAACGTCTTGACCGCTTTGAACTCGCCATGGTCGCGATTGGAATGTCGCGCATTCGGCCCCGCCCACACAGCATTCCGCTGGTGCGAGAAGCTGCCATACATGGCGACACCGCCTGGAAGAGTGCCGGTGTCGATCCGCAGCGAGGCGCGATTATAGTCGAAACTGCCGACGCCCCCTTCCGCCGTCACGCCGAAGTCACGGGTCGGCTCCTCGGTACGAAAATCGATGAAACCGCCGAGCGCGAAGCGTGATGGCGCGCCGATGTCCCCCGCGCTCTGCGACACGACGATGCTGCCGATGTTGGTCGAATCGATGAAGCGTTGCGGCGGCGACCCGCCGTTGAACCGCGCATCGCCAGTCGGAATACCGTCCAGCGTCAGGCCGATCTGTTCCTTGTTAAGACCGCGCAAGAACAGTTCGAACGAGAACGAGCCGCCTCGGGCGTCGCCGGTCGAAACCTTGACGCCCGGCACTTTGGCCAGGCTTTGGGTGATGTCCGCGCCCAACGGACGGTCGGCGATGTCGGTACGGTCCAGCTCAAACGTCGCGCGCGCCTTGCCCGCGCCGAGCTTTTGCCCGGTCACGACGATGTCGCTCCCATCTGCTGCGGCGACCTCGGCTGGTGTGGTGCCCGGGGGCTCCGTGCGCTGCGCATGCGCCTCTTGCGCGCACAGGATGGCAACGAGCGCGCCGCTGGCCACCCGGGCCCCTACGGCTCCGGATATTTTCTTGAAAGCCATGTTTGTCCCCCTTTTTTCCGATTCGGTACCGCGCTGTCGCATCGCAGTATGACGCCTTTATGAAACGTTTCACTTTTTGCGCATCTTTTGTTCGACGTTAGGTCTCATGGGACAGTTTCAGGGTTCAGAGACCGGAGGATTTTGGTCTCGACGCTGGGATGATTTCACTGAGGTTGATGCGATCGAGGTGATGCGCTGCCGCGCTGCCGGTGCGCGATACGGCTGGTCTGACCGATTAGGCTGCGGGGAAAATTCGACACCAAACCATAGGAAGTCGCCCCGCGGGACTCCGCTTGAAGAACTGACCTAGCGGGATTTAAGCAAGTTGAGTTCCGCCAGACTGGTAGCAGTCGCGATGATCGCCTCTTCAGGGGGGCGAGGGTTCCAACCGAGCAGGTGCTGTGCCTTAGCAGCGGTCGCATCTTTTCTTTTTCCAAGCTCGGGCAACAAGCTCCTCACTTCGGGATCGAAGAGGGCGACCGCTCTCAATAGCCAATTGGGCAATTGGCGTGTCGATACGGCGTGGGCCGCGTGGCCAAGGTGGTCCCTCAAGATCTGTGCCATCTGGGCGACGCTCATGAAATGACCAGCAGTCGCGAGGAATCTCTCTCCGGCGGCGCGGGCTGATCCCCCTCGCGGTAAGAGGCGAAAATGGCTACCGGAACTACAGCTCAGACATCCTGGAAACACTCACCTTCATACACCAGGCGCAGGATCTTGGCTTTACCCTCGACGAGGTAGTGCGCCGCAAGCAGCGCATCACCGCACTTATCGAAAAGTATACGTAATCGGTTCAGCTCCCGCGATGCGCTTACAGATAGGTCTAATTCCGCGCAGCACGAGCTTTGGACGAACGCCATCGCGGTTCACGGTGGACCTTTGGGGCATTTCCGGTCATTCGCGAGCAGCACCGCCCTGCACGCGACGTCACGATACTGACCGCCAACTGGCACCGGACCTCCGATCATGATGCCGCACGCGCAAAGGCGTGGTGGAACAGTTCGAGGTCGCCCGGATCGATGTCCGACACCGCCCAGAATTCGAGTCCGCCGCTCGTCCAGCGCACCAGACTATAGCCCTCGCGCCGCGTCGCAATCCCGACCGGCGACGAGAAGGTGCCTGCGGGAATCACGAACAGATTGATGGTGTGCAACCGCCGACGATAGACGATCGCCGGGACGACCCGGCCATCGAGATAGTCCAGTCGCCCGCCGACCAGCGGGAAGCCCTGCGCTGCCAGTTCGGGCACCGGCGGTGCGAAATCGATCCGCCCGTTGAACCAGGGTTTCACGACATGACGGTTCGAGGTCGCGACATCGGTCAGGTGGTTCGCCAGCAAGGAGCGCACATGACTCGCGACCAGCTGGTCCTGGATCGTTCCCGTCGTAAGCTGCGGCACCGCGACCAACAGTGCCAGGCTTGCCGCCATCGCGCTGAATGCACCGCCGGCCAGCCACGGACCGGCTGAGCGGCTGCGGCGCGGCATGCTACCCAGCACACGCCCGGGACGCTCGGCGGCGATGTCGGCCTCGATCCGCGCGCGCAGCGACGCGGGGGCCTGGAGCTGCAATGCGGGGTCGCTGATTTGGGCGTGCACCGCTTCCAGTCGGGCGAAGGCCTCGGCACAGCCGACGCAACTCTTCAAATGCGCCTCGATCGCGACGCTGTTCACCGCATCCAGTTCACCGTCGAGCAGCGCGTGAAGCTGGAGCAGCCGATCCTCGCACCCGGTCATGCGCGTTCCTCCCGCTGCGCGTCCGGCTGGGGCAGCAGCAACGTCGCCAGCATGTCGCGCGCCCGCGCCAGGCGGGACATTACGGTCCCGATCGGAACCTCGGTCACTGTGGCAATCTCCCGGTACGACATCTGCTCCATTTCACGCAGCACGAGCGCCTCCCGGAACGGCTCCGGGATGGCGGCGATAACGGTACGGACATTCTCGACCTCCTCCTGACGGAGCACAGCAGCTTCAGGCGATTCCCCGTCATCGGGATAATTGTCGAGTGCCGCCGCTTGGCCCTCGGTCAAGCCGGCATGGTCCACCAGCACCCGGCTGCGGCCGAGTTCGGCGCTCGCCCGGTCGCGCCAGCAATTGCGGACGATCGCGAACAGCCATGCCTTGGCCGATCCGCCCTGATAGGTTCCGAACGCCCGAAAAGCGTTGAGAAAGGCTTCCTGGACGATGTCCTCGGCCGCCGTCGCGTCGGCGGCAAGGTAGCGCGCGAGGCTATAGGCCGCATCGAGATGCGGCAGCATGACCTCGCGAAAACGCCGGGCATCTTCGGGCGCGGCGGCACCCTCCGCCCGCGCCCGTCCGCCTGGGACGAGCCGGGGCCGAAAAATGCTGCCGCGCCCGCCCATCACGCCACGCCACCGCGCATCCGCGCGCCTCCCTCAAGCCGAGACAAGAACCTTGCCCGTCATATGCGGATGGAGCGAGCAGAAATAGCCATAGGCACCCGCCCTGGTGAAGGTGAAGCTGAACCTGTCACCCGTGTCGAGGACCTTGGACTTGAACAGGTTCGTGCCCGACACGACGGTGTGCGGGATGTCGTCGTCATTCACCCAGGTGACGGTCTGACCGACCTTCACCTTCAGCACCTGGGGCCCGAAGGTGAAGTTCGAGATATGAACCATCGGCGCGGCTGCGGCTGCCTGGGCCGCCACGGGGCGGCTGGCAACAGGCGTGGCGACGGCACCGGCGAGCGCGGCAAGCAGGACGATAGAATAACGGACCATAAGGATAATCTCCGGGATCAGGCAGAAAGCGTAGTGTCGACGAGCGCGATCGGATGCTCGCCGCGCTTGAACGTCGCCTCGGTAATGCCGAGCAGACCGCGCAGCTGCCCCGCCGGCACGACTTGCGGGCCGGGCGATGGCGCAGTCGCCGGCATCGGTTGCGGAAAGGCAGTCGAGCGCGCGGTATGGAAGATCATCGTGCCTTCCACCTTCTGGGCGATCTGGTGGATATGGCCGTTGAGGATCGTGACCGAGCCGAAGCGGCGCAAATGGGTCAGCGCCTGGGCGGCGTCATCGGTGCCCCAGCCCCATTCGGCATAGAGCATCCATAGCGGAATATGCGCGAAGATCACGATTGGGGTCGAGGACGCATGACCGGCCAGGTCTTTGGCCAGCCACGCAATCTGCTCGGCACCGAGCCGCCCTGCCCCGCCCGGCTTCAGGTCGGCAACATTGACCAGCCCGACAAAATGGACACCCTTATGGTCGAAGCTGAACCAGCCCGCCCCTTTGCTACCCTTACCATAGCGGGCGAGGAACGCCTTGCCATTGCCTTCGTCGAGCATGTCGTGCTCGCCAGGCACATGAAAGGTCTGGATGCCGGCTTCCTTCAGGATCTGGTCGGCATCGTCGAACTCCTGGTCGCGCGACAATTGGGTGATGTCACCGGTATGGATGATGAAGTCGGGCTTTTCCGGCATCGCGATCACCTTGGAGACGGCCTCGCGGTAGGTCGCGCGCGCATCGGGATTGGCGGGCTTGGCGAACCCGACATGGCTGTCGCTAAGCTGCAGGAAGGTGAAGCTCGGAACAACGTCGGCGCGCGTCCCCTTGCCGACGAGCATCGTGCTCGAGGCGACACCGCCGGACATCGCCCAGAGCGCGCCGGTCCCTGCCCATGCCATGCACCTGAGGGCATCACGGCGATCGGCCGGCGTGTCGAAGAGGTCCATGTGCAGCACTCCAATTGGGGGGTCGGAGAGCAAGACGGGAGATCGCCTTCGTTTATTCCCTGAAATCGACCAAAAAGTGCGATTCTGCCCACGACGCCTGCTTCCAGGGCAGCATCGACTGCAGCACATCGTCGCGACCACATGGTGAAAGATCGCAGCGAGCCCATGAAGCGTGATCCGCCCCAGCGGCAGCCAGGCCGCCTGCTCATGCACCTCGCGAAAGAGGTGCGTCAGGCCCTTGTCCCGTTGCAGGAGCGCCGGAAGTTCGCAGCCGAACCCGGTCGATCAGCGTCAGCGAAACGCGCACGTCGGGATGACGGGCGGTTCACCAACGGCAGGATGTGCCGCCGCCCGAAGGTGAAAGGTGACCCGCCACCGCCCGGCTCGCCGCAGTCGGCGATACCGTATGTGGTGCGCAGCCTTGGCGAAGCTCGCCAGTCGGCGACCGCGACGAAGGTGCGCAGCTCTTCCAGCCGCCCCGCGATTATCCCGATATCCGCATGAGTGAATTGTATAATGAACAGATTATCACAATCACTCAGGAATGACATCTTCAATGGGCAAGCGGCATCCAGCCGCCAGCCCGGAGAAGTTTCGATGTCCCGCCTCGCCATCCCCGCCCGTGAAGATGCCCCCGCCGCAGCGCAACCGCTGCTCGACGCCGTCGAGAGGCAACTCGGCGTCGTCCCCAACCTGTTCCGCCTCGTCGCCACCAGCCCCGCCACACTCGAAGGCTATCTTGGTCTCAACGCCGCACTGGGCCGCACGCTTGATGCCAAGACGCGCGAACGGATCGCCATCGCCGTCGCCCAGGCCAATGGTTGCGACTATTGCCTGTCGGCGCACACCTATCTCGGGCTGAACCTCGCCAAGATCGACGAAGCCGAGATCGCGCTCAACCGCGCCGGCCATTCGGGTGACGCGAAGGCCGATGCCGCGATCGTGTTCGCCCGTCAGGTCCTCGCCGCGCGCGGCAAGGTCAGCGAAGCCGACATCGCTGCTGTCCGCCTTGTCGGCTTTAGTGAAGCGCAAGTGATCGAGATCGTCGCGTCGGTCGCGCTCAATGTGCTGACCAACTATATCAACAACGTGGCTGAGACCGACATCGACTTCCCCGTCGTCCTCGCCGCGCAAGCCGCCTGATCCCCTTGCCGTCGGCGGGCTTCCCCAACGCCCCTGCCCGCCGACGGCATCCGGTGCTGCGCGACGCGCCCGCTGCCCGTGGAGATTCTCTATGACCGTCGAACTTCCCCGCGCGCCGCTGCCACCCTTCACCCGAGAGCCCGCTCTGCTCAAGGTTCGCGCGACGGAATATCGCCTGGTCACGAACCGCTGGACCTTCACCGGCAAATATGATGGCCTGATGCGCCGCCGCGAGACATCTGTGAACGACATGCCGATCGCAGCGAGCGACCGCCGCTTCCTGTGGATCGCCCCACCCCCACGGCCGGAGGGACATCCCCGCCTGGTCGGCGCGGGCTGATGGTCCGCCCAATACGCATTGTCGCCTTGTCGGGCAGCCTTCGCAGGCAGTCGGTCAACGCAGCGCTCCTCCGAGAGATCGCGGCACGCGCGCCCGTCGGCGTCGCCGTCGAAATCGTGTCGCTGGAAACACTGCCGCTGTTCAATCCCGATCTGGAGTCGGCCCCACCACAGGCAGTCACGGCGTTCCGGGGCCGGGTCGCGGCAGCCGATGCGCTGATCATCGCCAGCCCCGAATATGCCCATGGGGTCAGCGGCGTCATGAAAAATGCGCTCGACTGGCTGGTCTCGTGCGAGGCTTTCGCGGCTATGCCAGTCGCGGTGTTGAACGCCGCACCGCGCGCGCACCATGCCGATGCCGCACTGCGCGAAATCCTGTCGACCATGTCGGCGCAGGTCGTCGAGAAGGCGTCGGTCACGATCCCGCTGCCGAACGCAGCGCCATGCCGCCCGACCATCAAGGAAATGCTGACAGATGCCTTGGCGGCGCTCATCGCGGCCACACGTCGGACGAACTCTCCATGACAACGCAACCGAACAGGAATCCCGCCAACCGCTCCAGCCAACGATAGAACAGGACCATGACCATGATACGCGCACTCAAGCTGCTGACACCACTGCTGCTCATTGGTGCCGCGAACGCAAGCGACGTGCCCCGCTATAACGGTGCTGGCGAGCTTGTGGTCCCGGCCGACTATCGCGACTGGATCTTCCTGACATCGGGGTTGAACATGAACTATGGCGACGAGCCGATCGCCGGGCACGATACGTTCGACAATGTCTTTGTCGATCCGGCCTCCTGGCGTGTGTTCAAGGCGACCGGACGCTGGCCGCAGGGCACCATCTTCGTGAAGGAAGGCCGCCGTGGCGCGACCAAAGGCTCGATCAACCGCACGGGGCAGTTCCAGACCGAACAGCGCGCGTATCTTGAATTTCACATCCGCGACGCGAAGCGCTTTCCGAGCGGCTGGGGGTTCTTCGAAGCGGAGGGCGACAAGCCGGCGAAAGTGCTCCCCACCTGGGCGAGCTGCTACACCTGTCACCAGCAGCACGCGGCGGTTGAGACGACCTTCGTCCAATTCTACCCGACGGCCAAACCGATCGCGGTAAAAGCAGGCACGTTCGATGCCAGCAAATAGCCCTCCGCCAGTCTGACGGTCCCTGACGCCGCGCCAAGCCCGATCCCCCCGGACGGACCGCCGAGCTACCGTGACGCGGCCCTTTTCGGTTCCTGTAACCGATCAGCCGCAACGGACGAACTAGACGGCGAGACCCAAGGTAGGTCGGGCGAAGGACCGCAATGTGAACGATACTCCGGGGAGTGGCGGCGCAAGCCGGCCGCGCTGCTTCAACGTCGCGCGTCGTCTCGAGCAACCCGCTTCTCCATCTCTGCGGGTCGCGCTCGACGCCCGCTCGGCCACAGCCCTCGCGGCACTGCTTCCGCTCCTTGGATGCGGCGAAGAAGCGGCCGGTATGGCCTTTGACGGCCTTGCCACATGCCACGCCGGGGATGATCGCGCCGCGCCCGCGCTCCGTGCCATCGCCGAGGAGGAACGGCTGCATGACATGCTTATCCGACACCTGGAGCGCGGCCTGCCCGAGGCAAGGCAGGATGCGTTCCAGATCGAAGCCGCTCGTCGATTTCATATCGGACTGGTCCGCGGCGGCACCCCACTACATCTCGCCCGGATCGCGGCGCTCGACGCCGCCGTCTGTACGATGTTCGGCCGACTGCTGCGAACCGGCGGGCCGATCGCTGCCGACCCCCAGGTCGCTTCGGTCCTGCGGCGCATCCACCGCGACGAAGCGCGCCATGTGCGCGTGGCGCGCAGGCTCGCGCTCGAAACGGGATCGGCTCGGGCGCTACGAAACGCCGCCGCGGCGGCGCGCGACGGGCTGGCCGATATCCTGCTGCTCGCCCGCGACGCCTTTGCGGATATGCAAGTCGATCCCGTGTCGCTCGACCGCGACATCAGACGGCTGCCGGATGGGCTGCTCGTGGCATGACTGCGCCGACACCCCAGGATCGAACTTGGCTGTCGCGCGGAAGAGTCGCGGTGCTTGGCACAGGCCATGCCTTGCCCGACCCGGCGGTATCGACCGATCAGCTGCTCGGCCGGATCGCAGCGCGGTTTGACCTTCCGCGCCGCCGCGAGGCGCTGGCGGTAGCGCGGCGCATGGGCATCAACACTCGTCATGTCTGCCGCGATTTCACTGCCGCGACCGAGGCCGCCCGCCCCGGCCAGGCCAATCCCGACCTCGCGGCTGCTGCGATCGCCCGGGCGCTGTCGGAGGCAAACCTAGCGATCGATGATATCGGGTATCTGATCGGTCATACCGCGACCCCCGTCCAGCCGCTGCCGGGCAACATCGCCTTTGTCGCGGATCGGCTGAACTATCGCGGTCCGCATCTCGAATTGCGCCAGGCCTGTACGGGCTTTGCCAACGCCCTGATGATCGCATTCGGTCTGCTGGCGGCACCAGAGGCCCGGCCGGTGGCGATCGTCGGATCGGAGACCGGCTCGCTGTTCTTCGACCCCGGCCGGGTCGCGAAAGATTCGGGGCAATTGGTCAACATGGTGCAGATGGGCGACGGTGCCGGCGCGATCATCCTTGGGCCGGCGACGAGCACCGGCGACAGCGTCGCGGCCGCATGGTTCGGCGCGCTTGGGCTCGGCCGTGCGCCGGGCCTGCAGATGCGCAGCGCGGGCGGCCGCGAGTTCGATCATGATTTCGCCGCGATCCTTTCGTCGGGCGCGCTGCTGTTCGATGCTGGCCGGGACGCTGCGGCCGCGCACGGCGTCGCGCTCGACGCCGTCGACACGATCATTCCACATCAGGTGAGCGGCCGGATTGGCGCACACAGCGCCACGCATTTCGGACTGCCCGTCGAGCGCTTCTTCGTGAACGCCGACCGGCTGGGCAATACCGGTTCGGCGGCGATCTGGCTTGCGCTCGCCGAGCTTCGCGAGGCTCGCCCTGCCAGCGGCACGCGCGCGCTGATCCTTGGGGCCGAGGCGACCAAATATATGCATGGCGGCTTTGTCTATGAGCATGGCTGAACCGCTGATCCACGTCGCCGGCCTCGCAAAAAGCTACGGGTCACGCACGGTGGTGCGCGATGTGACGCTGCGCCTGATGCCGGGCGCGATCGTCGGTCTGGTCGGTGCCAATGGCGGCGGCAAGACGACGACGCTGCGGATGTTCGCCGGACTGCTCCGGCCGGACCTTGGCAGCGGCACCATCGTCGGCGACGACATCCGGCACCCTGGCACCGCGCGCCGCGCGCGGATCGGCTATATGCCGCAACGGCTTTCGCTCTACCCCGAGCTGTCCGTCGCCGAGAACCTGCGGTTTCGGGCCGATGTCCATGGGCTGCTCGATGCGAAAGGGCACGTCGAAACGGCGGCGGCGCGCTGGGGCCTCGCCCCTGTCCTCGCAACGCGGTTCGAGCGCCTTTCCGGCGGCTGGGGCCGGCGCGTGCAATTCGCCGCGACGATGCTTCACACGCCCCCCCTGTTGCTGCTCGACGAGCCGACTGCGGGTCTCGATGTCGTCACCCGTACCGATATCTGGCGCTGGCTGATCGAACTGGCCGGGCGCGGCCACGGCGTCGTCATCGCGACGCACGACCTGGCCGAGGCCGAGCGCTGCCCCATGATCCTGCACTACCGGGACGGCCAGGTGGAGGGCCCGATCGCGCCGTCGGAGTTGATCGAAAAAAGTGGAGCCACAACGCTTGAGGCAGCGGTCGCCGCGCTCGCACCGGGAGCCGATCAGTGATCGCGCTGCGACGGATCGCGGCGGTCGCCCGTGTCGAGGTGTTGCGGCTGATGCGCTCGCGTACGACCTTCACCTTGCTGGTCCTGGTGCCGGCGCTGCAGGTGCTGCTGTTCGGCTATGCGATCCGCCCGACCGCGACGAGCATCAGCGTCGCGGTCGCCGCGCCAACGCCCGCCAATGCCGCTGACGCGGCCCGCGCGCTGCACCGCCTGCCGGGGCTGACCGTCATCACCGGGTCGTCCAGTCCCGGCTCCGCCGAAGCGGCGGTACGCGCCGGTCGCGCGCTGATCGGCATCGAAGTGCCGGCGCTCCGCTCGTTCGCCAACCCCACCCAGATCCAGCGGCCGTTGCGCATTGTCGTCGACGGAACGAATGCCGCGCTGACCAATGCTGCGGTCGCGCGGATCGAGGGCGGCTATTGGCGCGGGCTGGCCGAGCGCGCCGAGGCCGCCGATAGCGGCCCCGGTATCGCCGTCGAGCGGCTCTACAACCCCGGCGGGCGCGCCGACTGGACCTTCCTGCCCGCGCTGATTGGCGTGACGGTGATGATCGCGATGGTCATGCTCGGCAGCCTGAGCCTCGCACGCGACCGCGAATCCGGCAGCTGGGAGGGGCTGCTCGGCCTGCCGATAGGCCCCGCCCAGACCTTTCTCGGCAAGCTCCTGCCCTATGCAGCAATCGGCACGGTACAGGGCCTGCTGGTCCTGGCAGCGGGTGTCATGTTGTTCGACCTGCCGACGCGCGGCAGCGTCGCGGCGCTGGTCGTGTTGCTGCCGCTGTTCGCAGCGGCGCACGTCGCGCTCGGCTATGCGATCTCGGTCAGGGCGAGAACCCAGCTCGCGGCATTACAGGGTGCCGTCGCCTTCTATTTGCCCGCAATGCTCCTGTCGGGCTTTCTCTATCCATTCGAGACCTTGCCGCCCTGGGCACGCTGGATCGGCAATGCCTTCCCGCTCACCCATTTCATTTGCGCCGCGCGCGCGGCGTTGCTGCGCGGAGCGGGAGCGGCCGAGGTGCTGGCGCAGGGCGGGCCCATGATCCTGTTCCTGCTCGCCGCGACCGTCACCGCACTGCTCGCGCAGGCACGCCAGCTCGACTGACCTGCGCTGTAACCGGGCCGCCAGTCAAACCGAATGGGAGGTGAAGACCCTGCTGGGTCGATCCGGGAGATTCACTATGTCGTTCCTTCGCACTGCCACCATTGCCCTCGCCGCACCCGTTGCACTCTTCGCTGCCATGCCGGTCCAGGCCGCCGAGTTCGCGGATTTCGACCGTGCGGCCTTTGAAGCGGCGCAGGCGCAGGGCCGCCCAATCCTGCTCGACGTCCATGCCTGGTGGTGCCCGGTGTGCGGATCGCAGGCGCGCACGATCAAGCGCCTCGCAACGCCCGAGGCCTATCCCAAACTGATCGTCTTCCGCATCAACTATGATACGCAGAAGGAGGTCTGGCGCAGCTTCGGGGTTACCAAACAGGCGACGCTGATCGCATTCCATGGCCGCCGCGAGACCGGCCGTATAGCCTTCATGACCGACAAGGCGAAGATCGCCGACCTCCTCGCCGCGACCGGTCGCTGACCCATGGCAAATGGCCTCAGCCCCCTGCTCGCCTTTGCGGCGGGCGCACTCACCATCCTGTCACCCTGCGTATTGCCGCTGGTGCCGATCGTCATCGGCAGCGCCGCCCAGCGCCATAAATGGGGTCCGTTCGCGCTCGCGCTGGGACTGGTCGCGTCGTTCACGCTGGTCGGCTTCGCGGTCGCAGTGCTTGGCGCTTCGTCCGGGTTCGACGGCGAAATCGTGCGCCGGGTGGGTGCCGTCATCCTGCTCCTGGTCGGTGCCCTGCTGCTTGTGCCGCAGGCACAAGACCTGCTCGCACGTTTCGCGTCGCCGCTCGCGGGCTGGGCCGGGCGTCGGCAGTCGGAACTGGAGCGCTTCGGGCTGGCTGGACAGGCCGGTATCGGCGTCCTGCTCGGGCTGGTGTGGAGCCCCTGCGTCGGGCCAACCCTGGGGGCCGCGACGGTGCTCGCCGCGCAAGGCCAGAATCTGGCGGAGGTCGCGCTGGTAATGGCCGCCTTCGGGTCCGGGATTGCGACAATGCTGTTGCTGATCGCGACCGCCACGCGCGGTTTCCTGTCGCGCTGGCGCGGTCGGTTGATGAGCACCGGACAAGGCGGCAAGCGCGTGCTCGGCGGCCTGCTCGTCCTGGTCGGCCTGCTGATTTTGACTGGTGGCGACCGGATGTTCGAAGGGCTGGTGGTCAGCATCTCTCCGGATTGGCTGACCGATCTGACGACCTCCGTCTAGCCACCGGTCCAGACCTCCCTCCTCCGAACGCTTCGGAGCATGCCGATCACCTATCGCGGCACGAAGGCGAGAACGCATTTCAGCAAGCGGGACTGCGCCATATCGAGCGGCGTCACCCGCCCAAGATCTGGACAGTCGGCCGCTACGATCACGACTTCGCCGCGTCCCTTTCGACGCCTTATCGCGGCGATCGCGAAGGCGCGACGCTGGCCGGGTCGGCCCGGTATGAGCCAACAGGATCGGAACCCGCAGCCAAGCTCTTTCAGCTCGATCGCGCGATTGTGGTCAGGCAATACCGGCAAGGGCCAGCACCGCTTCCATCCCGGGCGCGACGATCGCCGGGCCCGGCTCGATCGGTTCGCGCGGGACGCCGAGCCGGTCGACCCAGGCGGTCCGATAGCCGAACCAGGCGGCACCGGCAGCATCCCAGCCGCCAAAGGCAGCAAAGCCGATCCGCGACTTGGGCAGGCCGAACGCGTCAAGCGCCATGGCGTAGGCCGCCCTGGCGGGCTTGAACTGGCGGACTCGATCGGTGCTCAGCACCTGTTCGAACAGCGCAGATATGCCACCGCGCGCCATGTTGGCGCGCAGCGTCTCCTCGCTGAGGTTCGACAGAAACGCGAGCCGAACACCGGCAGCGCGCAGCTTCATTAGCGCCGGACGAACATCCGGCCAGAGATCGAGCTCGGCATAAGCGGCGACCAGTGCGCTGCGATCACGGTCGCTGAGCGTGAGGTGCAGCGCCTCCGCAGTATAGCGCAGGGACGCATCCGCGAGCGCATCGAACCCGGCATATTGCCCGGCGGAGGTGTAGAGCCAGGCATAACCGAACAGCTTGGCGTTCCATTGCTGTGCAAGCGCCTCGCCGCGATCGGGAAACAGCCGTTTCGCCAGCGCCCCCACCGGGCGCGGGTCGAAGATCGGGAAGCCATCGAAGGCGATCGCATCGACGAACGTCGTCGGTGCGGCCCGCGCGGCGGAGGGCAGAATCGCCGCGCCTAACGCCAGCGCGCCGATAGCGTCGCGGCGCGAGAGCGAAGGTGACGTCGGGCGGTCGGGCATGATTGGCTTTCTGCTGGTCACAGGGATTTGGTTTCGCCGCCGTCCATCCGCAGGCTCGATCCGGTCATCCAGCGGGCCGGGGGCGACAGCGCAAAGGCGATGAGCGCGGCAATGTCCTCGGGCTGGCCGAACCGCGATATGTTGGCTTCGCGGGCATAGACCTGCAGCGCGTCCTTGAACGCTAGGTTACGGCTTGCGGCAAAATGCTCGATCATCGCCAGGCGCCGACCGGTCATGACCGCTCCGGGCAGGATGGTGTTGACCTGCACATCCTCTGCGATGCCGCGGTCGGCAAAGGCCTTGGCCAGGCCGGAGATCGCCGCATTGATCGCGGAGACCCCGGCGAGCAGCGCTTTGGGTGCCTCGGCGGTGGCCCCCGACATGAAGATCAGCGAACCGCGCGAGGCCGCGAGATGCGGCCAGCCCGCGGTGGCAAGACGGCGCGCGCCATGGAATTTGAGCGCAAGCCCCTCCTCCCACTGCGCGTCGGTCATCGCCAGCAACTCGGCCTGCGGCACGGCACCGGCGATGTTGACGATCGCGTCGATTGTTGCCGATTGCGCGAGTGTGCCAGCGATCACGTTCGAGGCGGAATTCGGGTCCCGCAGGTCCTGCACTGTTGATTGCCGCTGAGAAGTGACCCGGGGAGGCCAGTAATTTCCACTGAGAAGTGACCCATGTTTGAAC
>NZ_RWKS01000027.1:0-39204 GCF_003985085.1 Sphingomonas sp. TF3
GAATAATAGATCGTGTAGTTGATGCCCGCGCCGACATAGGGCCGGATTTTGGCATCGGGCAGGAAGTGATATTGCAGCGTCAGCGTAGGCGGCAGCACCCAGGTCTTGGCCAGAGTCGGAACGCCGGAGAGGGTGCCCCGGCCCTGTGCCTTGTGTTCGGTCGTCGCGAGGATCAGCTCGGCACCGATGTGCTTGGTCGCCATGTAGGTGAAGTCGATTTCCGGCATCACCGAATCCGACACCCCGACCTTGCTGCCAGGAAACGCCGGAGTCACCGGGCCGCTGCGTTCGTTGGGCGCGACGACGATTGCGCGTACGCGCACCAGGACGTCGCCCTTTTCGGCATAAGCGGGCGACGCGACGATCGCCGTCGAAACAGCTGCGAGCGCCAAAAATCTATATGTGCGCATAGGGTCCTCCGTGTTTAAGTTCTATGGCTGGGTATGGCCATGGCGCGCTCGCGGATTTGATCCGGCGCAAAACAGGGACCTAGGTGGATTCACGGATGGGACGCACAGCACGTGGACGGCAAAGACACAGATATGGCGATCGGCGATACGGTAGACCCCGAAACGCTCGCGCTCTTCGTCGAGGGCGCAACCGACCGCGCCATGTTCGTGCTGGATACCGAGGGACGGATCCGGTCTTGGAATGCGGGAGCAGAGATCTTGTTTGGATATCGGCCCGATGCCGTGATCGGCCAAAGCGGCGAAAAGCTCTATAGTCTGCAAGATCGCGGCGCAGCCAAGCCCGATGCGGACATGGCCAAGGTTCGCGCGCGTGGTCGCCTGCGGGAAAACACCTGGCGGGTGCGTCAGGATGGTTCCGAATTCTTCGCCGACGTCGCGATCACCGCGATCCACAGCGCCAATGGGACGCTGCGCGGCTTCGGGCAGATGATCTATGACATCACGGGCCGCCAGGCAGCCGCCGCCGCACTGGCGCGCAGCGAATTGCACCTACGCTCGATCCTCGCAACCGTCCCCGATGCGATGATCGTTATCGACGAGCGCGGCATCATCCTGTCGTTCAGCAGCGCCGCCGAGCGCCTGTTCGGCTACAGCGAAGCCGAGGTCGTGGGAGCGAATGTCGAAATCCTGATGCCGCCATCGGATGCCGCACGGCATGACCGTTATATCGCCCATTATCGCGAAACCGGGGAGCGCCGCATTATCGGCATCGGTCGCATCGTCGTCGGCCAGCGTCGCGACGGTACCGAATTCCCCATGAAGCTATCGGTCGGCGAGGCCAATAGCGACGAACATCGCATCTTTACCGGCTTCATTCACGACCTGACCGAACAGCAGCACGCGGAATTGCGGTTGAAAGAGCTCCAATCCGAGCTGATTCACGTATCGCGGCTGAGTGCGATGGGTACGATGGCTTCGACCTTGGCGCATGAATTGAACCAGCCGCTGACCGCGATCGCCAATTATCTTGAGGCGGGTCGCGAACTGCTTGACGCCGGTGGTGCCGAGGCAGCCACGCTGCTGCGCGAGGCGATCGAGGAATCCACCAGCGAAGCCTTGCGCGCCGGCAAGATCGTCCGTCGCCTGCGCGATTTCGTGGCGCGTGGCGAGGTCGAGCGGCGGGTGGAGGATCTACCGCGATTGATCGACGAGGCGAGTCGCCTCGCCCTGATCGGCGCGCGTGAACGAGGCGTTCGCGCCTTTTTCGAGCTGGCCCCCGATATTACCACCGTCACGGTCGATCGTGTCCAGATCCAGCAAGTTCTCGTGAACCTGATCCGGAACGCGATCGATGCCGTCGCCGGGCAGGAAGTCCGCGACATCACGATCTCGACCTGCGCGCTCGATAACGCCATGGTCGAAGTCTCGGTCGCCGACACGGGCCCGGGGCTTTCGCCGGACATCGCCGCGCGACTGTTCCAGGCCTTCGCGACCACCAAACCCGCAGGCATGGGGTTGGGCCTGTCGATCTGCCGAACGATCGTGGAAGCGCATCGCGGACACATCCGCGCCGAGCCGCGCCCGACGGGCGGAACCGTCTTTCGTTTCACGCTTCCAGTAGAGGAGTTTGCGGCATGAGCGACCAACGTCTGATCCATGTCGTCGACGACGATGATTCGGTGCGACGTTCGGCTGGGTTCCTGCTGCGAACCTCTGGCTATGCTGTACGCTTGCACACGTCTGGAGTCGCGTTCCTGCGCGAGATCAAGGCAGCGGAACCGGGTTGCGTCTTGCTCGACGTGCGCATGCCGGAGATCGATGGCCTTGCGGTGCAGGAGGAATTGGTCGCACGCGGCATCACCATGCCCGTCATCATCCTCACCGGCCATGCCGATGTCTCGATCGCGGTTCAGGCGATGAAGACGGGTGCTGTCGACTTCATCGAAAAACCCTTCGAAAAGGCCGTGCTACTGTCGGCGATCGACCGCGCCTTCGCGCGGATCGCGCATGCCGATGCAGCCGCACGATCGAGCGAGGCGGCGAAGCTGTGGGTCGCGCGCCTCACCCCGCGCGAACAAGAGGTTTTGGACCGGCTGGCACAGGGGTTGCCCAACAAGACGATCGCCTATGATTTGGGCATTTCGCCGCGCACGGTCGAAGTTCACCGCGCCAACGTAATGACCAAGCTGGAGGTCCATGCGCTGTCGGACGCGCTGCGTATCGCCTTTGCCGCCGGCCTTGGAGAGCAATCCTAGGAAGTCTACGTAAAGACAACTTTGCCCGCGACCGCCATCCGTGCCCCCGATGACATGGGAAAGCGGTCCAATGGACGATGACAACGCGGTCGACACCGGACCGCGTCCGCAATTGTTGCTGGTAGAGGACGATGAAGGCGTGCGGCGTTCGCTGCATCTGCTGCTGCACTGGCGCGGCTTCGATGTGCGCTCTTACGCGAGCGCGCGTGCCCTGCTTGAGGACACCGACGTGTCGACGGCCGAGTGGCTGATTACCGATTACCGGCTGCCCGACGGCGACGGGATCGGGGTGCTCCGGTCGATGCAGCGCCGTGATTGGCATGGCCGATCCATACTGATCACGGCTTATCCCGACCCGACGCTTCGCGCGATAGCCAGTATGAACGGATTTCACGCGGTGCTCGACAAGCCGATCCGCCAGCACGAGTTGATTGCCGCACTGGCGTGAGCTGAAACCTTCATCCGCGCTCGATATGCTCTCGATTAAGCGGCTGCTGCTCCTCTTGCGACCAAATCTTGTGCGCCGACGCATCCAAATGCCGTGCTCAAACGTAGGGTAGGTACGAGTGCGTAACGTGGGTGTCTTCCCGGATCGGAGCAGCCGTCGTAGCGTTGTTCGTTGGCCGGATGCTCCCGCCCGCCTCCGCAAAGGTCCCATGTGTCCAGCACTGCCCACATCGCCGCGATCGGCACCGCCGTTCCGGCGCAGGACATCCATGCGGCGTTCCTTGACTGGGCCCGCGCGCGCTTGCCTGACGCACGGGCCGTCCGGATCTTCGACCGGATGGCCGCGCGCGCCGCGATCGCGCATCGCTGGTCCGTCCTACCCGTTGGAGCGCAAGGCGGATCGCCCGTCGATCCGGACGGTTTTTATGCCGATCCGGTGCTGCCCGGCACTGCCGAACGTATGCGACGCTATGGGCAGGCGGCCCCGGAGCTGAGCATCGCTGCGATCGAGGCATTGGGCGCGCAGGTTTCACTCGATGCCATCACCCATCTGGTCGTGGCGAGTTGTACCGGCTTCGTCGCGCCGGGCATCGACCAGATCATCGCTGCGCGAATCGGCCTTGCGCCGTCGGTCGAGCGCCTGCTGATCGGCTTTATGGGATGTTACGCGGCGGTCGCCGCGCTCCGCAGCGCGCGCCATATCGTGCGATCCGATGCCGATGCGCGGGTGTTGGTGGTCTGTGTCGAATTGTCCACGCTGCATCTGCAGGACAATCCCGCGCTCGAACCCCTGCTCGCCATGCTGCAATTCGGCGACGGTGCCGCAGCGGCGCTCGTCACCGCCGCCCCTCGCGGATTTGCACTCGACCAACCCTTTGCGACCACGCTCCCCGATTCGGCGGCGTTGATCCGCTGGGATATTACCGATCACGGCTTTGCGATGCATTTGTCGGGCGAAGTTCCCGCCCGCATCGCCGCCGGGCTGAGCGACCCTGCCTTCGCCGCCGCCGCGACCGGTGGGCGCGCGCCGCTGGAGATCGATGGATGGGCAGTCCATGCCGGAGGAAGATCGATCCTCGACGCGGTCGAACATAGCCTCAAACTGCCGGACGACGCACTCGACGCCTCGCGCGCGGTGCTGTCGGATTACGGCAATATGTCCTCCGCCACCTTGATGTTCGTGCTGGCGCGGCTGCTCGACGGGCCGCCGGTCCGCAACGGGGTGGCGCTCGCCTTCGGCCCGGGCCTTGCCGCCGAGGGCTTCGGCTTCCGGAGCGCGGCATGAGCCTGCGCGCGCGCGCCATCGCGGAGGAGCTGATGGACGCCGACGATCTCGACCCGGAGGTTTATGCAGCGGTGGTCGGCGACCTCGCCAAGGTCAATGTCGTGACGATGGCAGCGCGGCCGACGCTAGATTTCCTGCGGCGCGGGTCGCTTGGCCTGCGTCGTTTCAAGCTGCTCGATGTCGGCTTTGGCGATGGTGACATGCTGCGCCGGATCGCGCGTTGGGCCGCGCGGCGGGGTATCGCGGCCGAGCTGGTCGGCATCGACCTCAACCCCCGCAGCGCGCTCGCCGCGACCGCGCATTCGCCCGCCGACGTACCGATCCGTTATATCACCGGCGACTATGCCGATCTGGCGGGCGAGAGATGGGATTTCGTCATCTCCAGCCTCGTCGCACACCACATGACGCACGATCAGCTGATCGCGTTTCTGCGCTTCATGGAGCGGGCGAGCGCGAAGGGATGGCTGATCAACGACCTCCATCGCCACGGCTTTGCGCATTTCGGGTTTCCGATTCTGGCGACGCTGGCGCGTTGGCACCCGATCGTGCGCCATGACGGCACCCTGTCGATCGCCCGCTCCTATCGGCCCGCGGAATGGGCACCGATCCTTGCGGAGGCAGGCGTCACCGCGCAGGTCTACCGCGCCTTTCCGTTTCGGCTATGCGTCGAACACCTGCGCTGATCGTCGGCGGCGGCCCGGCAGGTGCGAGCGCCGCGATCGTGCTGGCGCACGCACGCGCCCCGCACCTGCTGGTGGAACGCAGCCGCGAAACCGGCGACGCGATTTGTGGCGGCTTTCTAAGCTGGCGGACGCTCGAATCGCTACAAAAGCTTGGCGTGGAACCTGCCGCGCTGGGCCCGGCGCGGATCACCACCGTGCGTCTGATCGCGGGCGAGCGGCTGGTCGAAACGCCGCTGCGCCGCGCCGCCCACGGGGTGTCGCGCCGCCTGCTCGACAGCGTGTTGCTCCAGCGCGCGATCGATGCAGGTGCCGCTGTCGAGCGCGGCGTAGCGGCCCGGGCGATCGACGGCTTGACGGCGCGGCTCGACGATGGTGCCGACCTGGTCGGCGACGCGCTGTTCCTCGCCAGCGGCAAGCACGACGTTCGAGGCACCTCCCGCCCGGCCGAAGCGCGCGGGCACGACCCGGTCTTGGGTCTGCGCGTTCGCCTCGCGCCGACGCCCGGCCTCGATCGACTGATCGGCGATGCGATCGAACTGCACCTGTTCGATCGCGGCTATGTCGGGATCGTTCGCCAGGAGGACGGCAGCGCCAATGTCTGCCTGGCCGTGCATCGCTCGGCCATGCTGGAAGCGGGATCTCCCGCCGCACTGCTCGACCAGCTCGCGCGCGATCAGCCCCGGTTGGGCGAGCGCCTGGCATATCGCAGCGCCCCCCTGCCGATCGACGCGATCGCCAACGTCCCTTATGGATGGCGCGCTACGCGGGGGGCACAGGGTCTCTTCCGGCTCGGCGATCAGGCCGGAGTCATCCCCTCGCTCGCCGGAGAAGGCATGGGCATCGCGATCGCGAGCGGAATCAGGGCAAGCCATGCCTATCTCGCGGACGGGCCGGGCGGGGCACACCGTTTCCAGAGGCGCTTCGCAAGCGCCACGGCTCGACCGATCCGGTTGGCCGGAGCGGTACGCAACGCAGCCGAATGGCCTGCGCTGGCGGCGGCGCTCCTGCCGCTGCTCGGTCGCTTCCCTGGTATGATCGATACGATTGCCGCGTTCACGCGGATCGGGCATTCACGACTTGACCGCGCACCCGCGCCACAGGATCATTAGCGTCATGGAACACTTCACCCTGTCTGAAACCGAATGGCGCAAAAAGCTGAGCCCGGAGGCCTATCATGTCCTGCGCGAGGCCGGGACAGAGCCTGCCTTTTCCGGGCGGTATAACAACAACAAGGCCGATGGCGTCTATCGCTGCGGCGGTTGCGCGCAGCCGTTGTTCGATTCGGCCGATAAATATGATTCGGGCTCGGGCTGGCCGAGCTTTACCCAGCCGATCTCGCCCGACTATGTCACCGAGCATACCGATCGTACCCACGGCATGACGCGGACCGAAGCGCGCTGCGCCCGCTGTGACGGACATCTCGGCCATGTTTTCCCCGATGGTCCGCCGCCGACAGGCCTGCGCTATTGCATGAACTCGCTTAGCCTGGATTTTCGCGCTCGGGGGAGTGTTGATAGCGACGAGTCGCATGGCTGATTGCGGCGGCGACGGCTTGCCGGAATGACCGGCAAAGCCTAACGCTGCAGCGCTCAATGGCTCGCTCCTCATCCCCCGCCCCTCGCTCGATGCGTGCGCCCTTGTGGCGTCGGCGTCTGGTCCTGCTCGCGCAAATCAGCGGCGGTCTCGCGCTGATCGCCTTCATCGCGTTGATCGTAACCGTCTATGTCTCTGAAGGGCAGCTGCCGAGTTTCGACGAGCTGAAATCGTCCCCCAATGGCCAGATGATCCGCGTCCACGCGGCCGACGGGACGGTGATCGTGTCGATGGGCCCAAGCTATGGCGAGTGGCTACCTTATGACCGCATCCCCACAGTGATGCGCGAGGCGATGGTGTCGGTCGAGGATCGCCGCTTTCGATCGCACCCGGGGGTCGATCCGATCGGGATGGTGCGCTCGGTCCAGGTGCGGCTCGAGCGTGGGCGCTGGATGCAGGGTGGATCGACCATCACGCAACAGCTCGCCCGTAACATTTTCCTCAATTCCAGCAAGAAATTCGGTCGAAAGATCCGCGAGGGCATTCTCGCCCTCGCGCTGGAGCGCAAGTTCAGCAAGGACCAGATCCTCGAACTGTATCTCAACAAGGTCTATTTCGGTGGCGGTGCCTATGGCATCGACGCGGCCTCGCGCAAATTCTTCGGTCACGGTGCCGAACGGCTGAGCCTGACCGAAGCGGCAGTGATCGCGGGGTTGGTCAAGGCACCGTCCAATTACTCGCCAACCGCCGACATCGATGCCGCCCGCGGGCGCGCCGGCGTTGTGCTCAAGCTGATGCAGCAAACCGGGGCGATCACCGCCGCCCAGGCTGCCGACGCGCAAATCGACCAGATCGCCTTCGTGCCCGAGGCGCGCCAGAACAGCGTGCGCTACTTTACCGATTGGGCGTTGCCGCAGCTGGAACTGCTGATCGACGAGACGCAACGTCCGCTGGAAGTGTGGACAACGCTCGACCTCACTATGCAGCGCGCCGCCGATGCCGCAATCCGCGACAATGCCCCCAAGGGCGCGCAAGGTGCGCTGGTGGCGATGGACCGCGATGGTGCCGTCCGCGCAATGGTTGGCGGCACCGATTATGTGACGTCCAACTATAATCGCGCGACACAGGCGGAGCGGCAGCCGGGCTCGGCGTTCAAACTGTTCGTCTATCTCGCAGCGCTCGAGGCCGGGCACAAGCCCGAGGATCAGGTGGTCGACGAACCCGTGACGATCGACGGCTGGAGCCCGCGCAACGATTCACGCCACAATAGCGGCGCAATGTCGCTGCGCACCGCCTTTGCCTATTCGGTCAACACCGTGGCGGCGAAGCTCGGACAGGAAATCGGCTTCAACACAATCGCCGACATGGCGCGGCGCTTCGGCATCACCACCAAGGTCAACACCCACCCGTCGATGGTGCTCGGTTCCTCCGAAGTACGCCTGCTCGACATGACGCGCGCCTTTGCCAGCGTCGGCAACAAGGGGGTGGCGGTGACGCCATATGGCATCACCAAGGTGACCGCAGCGGGAGAAACGATCTACGCCCAATCGGTCGACACCAGCCATGTGCTCGTCGCACCCTATGTGGCCGCCGAAATGACCGATCTGCTGCAGACGACCGTCAACACCGGCACCGGCAAAGCGGCCCAAATCGGTCGCCCGGTGGCGGGCAAGACCGGCACCACCACATCGAACAAGGATGGCTGGTTCCTCGGCTTTTCCAGTGGGCTCACGACGGGCGTATGGATGGGCCGCGACGATGCCAAGCCGATTGCCGGTTTGCACGGCGGCACCGCGCCCGCGCGTGCCTTTGCCGCCTTCATGAAAGTGGCCGTCGCCAACCGCCCGGTCGAGCAGTTCGATACGAAAGTGACGCTACCCGAATTCCAGCTCGAGCCCGACCAGGAATCCTATTTCGGCGAAGCCGATAATGGCCTGTTCGTCGATGCCGACGGCAATCCGGTCGATCCCGGGCAGGCTCCGCCCGCGCAGCCCGGCCAGCGCGTCGATGCCGATGGCAACCCGATCGAAGCGCGGCCGCCGCAGCAATCCGATACGCCACCACCAGTGGAAAAGAAAAAGGGCGATGGCGACAAACTCGACCAGGCCTGGCTCGATCGTGTCCTCGGCCGCGATGGGCCCCGCCCGGCCCCGAGCCCGACGCACGCGCCGGCCGATCGTCAGGATTCGCGCCCGACCCAGTGAATCGCGGCACCGTTCGCGCGCAGCCAGCGACGCGATTCCTCGGGGTCGCGTTCGTCGAGCAACGCGAGCACGCGGTAGAAGTGTGCGCTGTGATTCATGTGCAAGCGGTGCGCCACCTCATGCGCGACGGTCGAGCGGCGCACGAAATCGGGCATCAGGATCAACCGCCAGCTATAGCGGATCGTGCCGCTCGAGGCGCAACTGCCCCAGCGAGTCTTGGGGTCGCCAACCGCAACCTTGGTCACGCTGACCCCGGCACGTGCGGCGAACTCGGCGGTCTCGTCGCTCAACACGCGCAGGGCCTCGCGCTTCAACCACAGACCCACGCGTCGCGACAGGCCATCGCGCGTGCCGCCACAGCGCAGGAGGCTACCGTCCCGCTCAACCCGGCGGGCAGCGGCCTCATCCCACAGGATCATCAAATGACCATCGCCGAAAGGGATACGCGCGCCGGGTTCGAAGGGCCGTGGCTGCGGCAAGCGCGCGCGCTGTGCCGCAATCCACGCCGCTTTCCCTTCCGCCCACGCCAAAGCAGCCTTCAACGGTGCGCGCGAGGGCAGCACCAGCCGTACCCGGCCGGTCGCCGAATCCACCGATAACCGTGCCCGCCGTGCCCGCGCGTTGCGCACGACCTCGAGCGGTGCACTCACAATTCGCGATCGACCAGATGGAATTCCAGCTCACCGGCATCGTCCTCCGACACCGTCCAGCCGCGCACCGATTGCCCGACGCGGTGGACCGCCTCGCGGTCCCCGCAAACCAGATAGTGCCAGTCATATAGTGGCTCATCCGCCGCACGCAGCCGGTACGCGCAAGTCGCAGGCAGCCAGTCGATCGTCCGCACATTGGATCGACTCAAGCGCACGCACTCGCTGACATAGGCATGGCGGTGCTTGTAATTGGAACACAAGGCCGTCTCGCGGTCGAGCAATCGGCACGACACGTTGGTCGGCAATAGCTCGCCGGTTTCTTCATCTTCCAGCTTATGGACACAGCATTTGCCACAGCCATCGCACAAGGCTTCCCACTGGCCGCGATCGAGCGTGTCGATTGGTTCTTCCCAGAAACGGCTAGTCATCAGCGTGGCTCATCGTACCCATCGGTCGAGTTCGGTTGCGACGTCTTGCGGCGTCTTGTCCTGCGGCAACAAAGCGACGGGCTTGCCCGCCGGATCCATAAGATAGGCAAGGCGGGCGTGCGCCACCAGATAGCCACCCTCCGCATTGGGCTTTTCCGCCTCGAAATACGCGCCATACGCCTTGGCAACGGCGGCAATCGCCTGTGTGCTGCCCGTCAAACCGACCATGCGCGGGTGAAAGGCGGATACGAACGCCTTGAGCACGGCCGGTGTATCGCGCTTTGGGTCGACGGTCACGAAGATCGGTACGACCTTCGCCCCTCGCACGGGATCCTTCGCCTCGAACAGCCGCAGCCCGGCACCGACGGTCTGCATGTCGGTCGGGCACACGTCCGGGCAGAAGGTGTAACCGAAATACATGATGCGGTAGCGCCCGGCGAAATCGCGATCGGTACGGGTCCGGCCGTCCTGATCGGTCAAGGTGAACGGGCCGCCCAGAGCCACACCGTCGAGCGGTGCCCGCGCCGGTGTGGCGGGTCCGCTACAGGCGACCGGCAAAACAGCAAGAAACAGCGCGGAAAGCGCGCGGGCGATCTGGTTCATAGCGCGACTAGCCATGATCTGTTAGGTCCTTAGGCGCAAGCTTTGCTCCAAACCGCTCGTGTCTCTCGACCATGCCAGGACGTTTTCGATGACCCTCCGCACCGCCTCCATCGCCCTTGCGTTGCTCGCCACTGCCCCCCTCGCCATCATGGCCGGTCCCGCCGCCGCGCAGCTCGGCCAATCGCCTGGCTATAAATTTCTCCAGGCAATCAAGGATGGCAAGAATGACGAGGTCATCGGCTTTCTCGACAAGCCCGGCGCAACCTTAGTCAACACGCGCGATTCGGACTCAGGCGAGGGCGCGATCCACATCGTCGTGCGGCGCGGCGACATGCCCTATCTGAATTATCTCCTGTCAAAAGGGGCCGACGCCAATCTGAGAGATCGTCGCGGTGAATCGGGCATCCTGCTGGCCGCCCGCCTCGGCCGGCTCGAAATGATTCAGGTGCTCGCAAAGGCTGGCGGCAACATCAACCTCGCGAACGCCAGCGGCGAGACGGCGCTGATCGTCGCGGTGCAGCGGCGCGATACAACGATGGTGCGCGCCTTGCTCGACCTCGGGGCCGATCCGGACCAGGCCGATCGCCTCCAGGGATTTTCAGCGCGCGACTATGCGCATCAGGATTCGCGCGGATCGGCAATCGCGACGATGATCGATGCCACGCCCAAAAAGGAACGCCGCGCCGTTTCCGGACCTAAGCTGTAACCCTTTACCCCAATCCGACGTCAGCCTCAGGGTCGATCAAACCGATCAAGCGTCGTCCGGCCCGCCGTCCAAAGGCAAGTGTCGCGCGTTTGCGGGTTGCGGCAGGCAAGGGGACGCTATGCGCCTCGCGCACGATGGCAGCATCGTAGCGATCGGCAACGATAATACCGGTGCGTTCAGGCAAAAAGGCCGTTCCGTGGAGCGGCGTGACATCGAAGCCGGGCGGGACCGCCCAATAGAAGCGGTCGCAACATCCAAGATAGTCGGTCCATTTGGCATCGCCGAGAAGGTCGGCGCGCGATACCTTCACCTCTACGATCACGATGTGACCGCGCGCGTCAATCGCCATCAAATCGGCGCGGCGGTTCCCGTCCAACGGCACTTCGGCCAACGCGACCAGATCATGGCGCAACAGCATCCGTACCGCGCCGCGCACGACCTGTGCGGCAGATAACGGGAAATCGGACACGCTTGATGCAGGAAGCGTGGGGTCGGGGGACGACGATAGCATCCTCCGACCTTAGAACATTTCACGAACGGGTCAAATATGACCCGCGTTTGTCACCGGAAAAAAACGTGATTCCCGATCGCAGCGACCTGCTCCCGATGCCAACTCGCTGCGGCACCCCGAGCGTGGAAATACATCGCGCCCGACGCGGGGCTGTCCCATGCGTCCGCCAAAGCGACGCGGGCGACGGCGAGGGCGGTGCGATATTGCTTGTTTTGCGCGATGGTCGGAACCCGCCCGCCCCGCACGAACGAAAATTGGCCAGGCTGCTTTACGACCGAGCACACCGTCTTGGGAAAGCGGCCCGACTTCGAACGGTTCAGAATGACTTCGGCGACGGCAAGCTGGCCACTGAGGGGCTCGCCTTTGGCTTCGAAATAGATCGCGCCGGCCATACACTGCAATTCTTCATCGATCGTATCAGGAATGGCCTGTGCGGCGACCGCAGCGGCCAGCGTGCCATAGGCTACGCTGTCGTCGTCCTGCTCGTCATCGGTTTTGGCGGCGGGAAGCGAGGGGGTATTCGTTACCGTCGTCACGACGGCGGGATTCATAACGGGCTGGGGAACGGAAGGCTGAGACTGGGCGTTGATGACACGACCAAGGTCTTGAGCGAAGCCCGGTGTGCCGAGACCGATGAGAGCGGTAACGGCCAAAGAGAGCGCCGCAATGCTTGCGACGCGATTCGAAAACGACATGAACACTACAAAAATGCGGTTGGTGCGCGGACAGGGTCGACACAATTGTCACCCCGCCGGACAGCCCCCCGACTGCGTAACCTGGTCGGATCGCACCCGACACGGCACAACGCACGTGGCTAATACCCCGTCTTCTAGGGGGAGATCGGCTCGGGTCAACCGAGCGTGATCGTTTCTGCGGCGAATCGTTCCGCCGACGCGATGTCCAGTTCGACCACCCACAGATCCGGATCACGGTCGCGGCGCTTACGCCAATAGGCCTCGCGCGCTGCCACATCGCTCGCGTCGGCAGGGCCCGTCTCGACCAAAATCGTCGTGCCAAGCGGGCCGAAGGCCCGCTCCATCACTTTGGATATCCCGTTATTTTCATTTAATATTAGTAAGATAGATCCGGAATCCGCATCCCCCTTTGCGCGCACCATCCCCATCCCGCCGGAATCGTTCACCCGTTTCAACAAGGCCGATACCAGGATATGCGAGGGGAGCGCCCCGCTCATTCCGCGCGGTAGCCGGGTAAACCTGCCAATGCGATCCGCGAACGCATGAAGGTTCCCGTGCCGCGCGCGGCTTCCTCTCCATCGGAGTCGATGAGACGCGCCTCGGCGACGAACACCCGACGTTGTCCCGAAACCCACCGCCCTTCGGCGATTACCGGCCCCTCGCGCAATGGCTTGGTCAGCAGCAGGTTGAAAGCCGTGGTCAACAAGAAGCGATCCGTAACCAGGCTGTTCGCCGCATAAAAGGCCGCGTCGTCGAGCATCTTGAAATAGCTCGTCCCGTGCGCGGCCCCGCCGGCATGAAAATACCGCTCATCGATCGTAAAATGGATCCGGGCGATGCCCGGCTCGGGGATGACCAAGGTCGATTCAAACAACCGGTTGATCGGAGCAGCCGCGTATAGCGCCTCCAATGCCCGAAAATGCGCCGCCTGCCCGGATGGTCCGGGATTGCGCTCAGGCTGCGTCACGGACCTGCTCAGCGGTTAGCAAAGCCACCAGCGCATCGCGCGATCCCGCACCGCGGAGTTTTTCGACCAGCAACTGATCGCGCAGCGCCCGCGACACGCGCGCCAGAGCCTTAAGATGCGTGGCTCCGGCGTCGGGTGGCGACACCAGCATGAACACGACGTCGACCGGAAGATCATCGACCGCATCGAAGTCGAGGGGATGCGCCAACCGCGCGAACACGCCACGCACCTGCGTCAGGCCCGGCACCTTGCCATGCGGAATTGCCACACCACCGCCAAAAGCCGTCGATCCCAACTTCTCGCGTGACGCCACCGCCTCCTGCACAATCCCGGCGTCCAACCCGTAGATGTTTGCGGCCGCCGCTGCGAGCTGCTGGAACAACGCCTTGCGCGTTCCCGCGCTTACGCGCTCAAGCACCGCGTCGGGTGCCAGAATATCGTGCAGGTCGGTCATTACGATCCTCATGCCCGCGTAGCGGCGGGTTCTTGTGGCAGGGCCATAGCGCCGATCCTGCAGCCGCGAAAGCGCGAGCATACCGTTAGGACATGCCCGCGCAGAAACCGCGATCAGGCTTGGCGTTGCGGCTCGACCCAACCGATCGTGCCGTCACCGCGGCGATAGACCATATTATAGGTGCCGGATCCGCTGTTGCGAAACAGCAACGCGGTGGTGTTACGCAAATCGAGCATCATCACCGCATCCGAAACCGATGCATCGGGTACGTCCACCCGTGTTTCGGCGACGATCAAAGGATGGTCCTCGACCTCTTCCTCGCCGGTGCTTTCCTGGAAGAGGGTGTAGCCGGCATTGTCCGCGGCGATGCCTGCATCGACCGCGACAGCCGTCACAGACCCGCCATTGCGGTCCTTCAGACGACGCATATAGCGGCGCAACTGCTTTTCGATCTTGCTGGCCGCCCCTTCGAAAGCGGCATGAGCCTCCGACGCGTCGCCGCGTCCCTTCAAGATGAGGCCTTGCATGACGTGGGCGACAATGTCGCAGGTGAAACGATTATCGTGCGGTCCCTTGCCGAAGGTGACCTGCGCAGAAATGGCGCGCGCGAAATATTTGGTGGCGATGGCTTGGAGCCGGTCGTCGACATGGGTCTTGAGCGCCGCGCCCGTTTCGACCTGATGGCCGGAAACCCGAATATCCATGAACCTTCTCCTTCAATAGGCTGGCGTCGCTGTGACGATCGTCAGCTGGCAGTTGACACCGTCCGGGTGCCACGGCCCCCCAATCACATCGCGTGGTCGCTCCCCCACAAAGGGTTGACCACGGTCTTCAAAAAGGCCGCGTGGCGCACGCGCTCCTCTTCGCTGACACCGAACACGCGCGGCGGCCGGACGACCGCCGCAGCGACCGCCTGAGTCGGCGCTGCTTCGACCAAGACTTCGCTAACCAGGCCAAGACCGATCTGCCGACCACCGGTCAGCTCGACATAGACCTGGGCCAGCAGTTGCGCGTCAAGCAAGGCCCCGTGCAACGTGCGATGGCTGCGATCGATCCCGTAGCGGCTACACAAGGCATCAAGGCTGTGCTTGGCACCGGGGTGGCGCATCCGCGCCATCGCAACGGTGTCGACCATCCGCTCCATCGCAACGGCGGTACGCCCGCAGCGCTTCAGTTCGCCGTTGAGAAAGCCGAAATCGAAGCTGGCATTGTGCGCGACGAGCGGGCTGTCCCCGATGAAGTCGAGCAAATCGTCGACCAGATGCGGAAACAGCGGTTTGTCGGCAAGGAAAGCGTCACTCAGCCCATGGACGCGTTGCGCCTCGGGCGGCATTGCCCGCTCCGGGTGAAAATACGCATGGAACGTGCGGCCCGTTTCGACGCGATTGACCATCTCCAGGCAACCGATCTCCACCATGCGATCGCCATCGGCAAAACTGAAGCCGGTGGTCTCGGTATCGAAGACGATCTCGCGCATAGGGGTATTATAGTGGGACGTCGCGGGCCGCTAAGCAAGCGATGATGGCATGGACTGCACGCCGCGTATCTTCATGCGATCCGCCGGTCGGCACGACAAAATCGGCCCGTGCCACCTTCTCGGCATCGGGCATTTGCCGGGCATGAATGGAATCGAGCTTTTCCACGGACATACCGGGCCGAGCCAGCACGCGCGCACGCTGAATGGACTCCGGTGCCGACACCACCACCACGGTATCCACCCGCGTTTCGCCGCCGGTTTCGAACAATAAAGGGATGTCGAAGACCACCATCGGCGCATCGGCATGGCGAACGAGAAACGCGGCGCGCTCTTCCCCCACCGCTGGATGAACGATCGCTTCGAGTCGCGCGAACGCGGCGGGATCGTTCAGCACCATCGCCCCAAGACGCGTTCGATCGACGCCGTCGGGGCCGGTAGATCCGGGAAAGGCTGCTTCGATCGCGTCGACCAGCCGCCCGCCTTTGGCCTGCAGGTGATGCACCGCAGCGTCAGCATCGAATACCGGGATACCCGCCTCGGCAAACATCGCTGCCACGGTCGATTTGCCCATCCCGATCGACCCGGTCAGGCCGATAGCAATCATGACGTCAAAAGCGCCCGTAACCGGTCATCACTGGCTTCGTCGCGCGGTGGCGTCGCGCCGAAAAACAATTCGAACGCCAACCCCGCTTGGCCGATTAGCATGTCCAGCCCATCGACCGTCCCCAAATCGCGCGCCCGCGCTGCCGCCAGTAGCGGCGTTTCGAGCGGGGCATATACGACATCATAGACGACCGCCTCTTCGGGCAAAGGATCCAGATCCAGATCGAGCGGGGGCTGGCCGACCATGCCGAGCGCGCTTGCGTTGACCAGCAGCGCCGCCGGCGGCAGCGTCGCGTCGAGCGGCAAGGCTTTCCCTTTCAACCCGAAGGACGACAGCAATGCCGCCGCCTTCAGCACGTTGCGATTGAGGATCGTAACCGGGCCGACGCCCAGGCGCGAAAGCGCGAACAACACCGCCCGCGCCGCGCCGCCGGCCCCGATCACCACCACCGGCGCGCCTGCAAGATCAAGCTCCGCGATCGGTGCATAAAAGCCAGCCGCATCGGTATTGGTGCAGGCGAGCGTACCGCCCTCTGTGCGAAACACGGTGTTGACGGCACCGATGGAAGCCCGCACCCCACCCGGATCGGCGACATGATCGAACACGGCTTGCTTATGGGGAATCGTGACGTTGCATCCCCGCCAGTTCGGATCCGTCGCGCGCTCGGCAAAATAACGCCCGAGCCCCTCCGCCGTCACGTGGCGAGCCGCGTATCGCGCTTCCAATCCCAGCGCTTCGATCCAGAAACCGTGGATCAGCGGCGATTTGGAATGGCCGATCGGATCCCCGATCACCTCAGCAAACATCATGACGTCATCACCCCGCGCACTCGCAGATAATCAAGAACCGGCAACAGCGGTAGGCCGAGCACGGTAAACTGGCTTCCCTCGATCCGGCTGAACAATTGCGCGCCCGGCCCTTCGATCCGGTAACACCCGACGCACCACGATATCTCGGGCCATTCCAGGTCGAGATAGGACTCGATGAATGCGTCAGACAGGGGGCGGACGTGCATCCGCGCCCGATCGACGACACGCCACACCGGACGCCCGCCCTCGGCCATGACGGCCGCACTGACCAGTTCATGGCGCTTGCCCGACAATCGCCGCAGATGCTCGGCCGCTTCGGTACGGTCGCGCGGCTTGTCGAGCATCGAGCCGTCCTCGAGCGCAACCACCGAATCGCAGCCCAGCACCAGCGCCTGACCATCCCCCGATGATACCTTGATCGCTTTCAGCTCAGCCAGCGCATCGGCCATGTCGCGCGCGCCAAAACCATCGGCGATCAGCGCGGCTTTGGCCGATTCCTCGTCGACGCCTGCGGACACCGGCTCGAACGGTACGCCCGCCGCGGTCAACATCGCGCGGCGGGAGGCGCTTTGCGATGCCAGCACGACTCTCATATATCCCCCCGGACATCACCGCGCCGCTCACCCACCAAAGCGATGATCGCTGCTGCCGTTTCCTCGATCGAACGTCGCGTTACGTCGATCACCGGCCAGCCATTGTCAGCAAACATCCGCCGCGCAAATGCGACTTCGCGCGTGACGGCCTCCTGGTCGACATATGCGGTCTCGACCTTCTGGTTGAGCGACAGCAGACGATTGCGCCGCACCTGGATCAACCGATCCGCGCTTGTCGTGAGCCCGACCACGATCGGATTTTTCAACGTATACAGACTTTCCGGCGGCGGACTTTCCAGCACGATCGGAATGTTGGCGGTCTTGAAACCGCGATTGGCGAGATAGATCGACGTCGGCGTTTTGGAAGAACGCGACACACCGGCCAGCACGATGTCGGCTTCTTCCCAATCTTCCGCCAGAATTCCGTCATCATGTGCGATGGTGAATTGAATCGCATCGACCCGCGCGAAATACGCGGCATCGAGCACGTGCTGGCGCCCCGGACGCGCCTTGGCCGCCTGTCCGAGCAACCCGGAAAGAGCCCCCGTCACGCCGTCGAGCGGCGCTACGGCTGGCAGGCCGAGCGCACGACAGCGCGTTTCCAGCGTGCGCCGCGTCTCGCTGTTCACCAGCGTGAACAGCACCAGCCCCGGATTCTGCGAGATTTCCTGAAGGATCCGCTCCAGATGCGCCTCGGTGCGGACCATCGGCCAGAAATGACGGATCGTTTCGACATCGTCATATTGCGCAAGCGCGGCTTTGGCGATGTTCTCAAGCGTTTCGCCCGTCGAGTCCGACAGCAAATGGAGATGCAAGCGCATCAAAAAGGCCGGCTGGGCGATGCTGTGGACAACATGGGGAGAAGCGCTAGCGCAACTTCGCGATCCCGCAAAGCGTCATGCCGACGGTGGATAAACCGCAGCTTGTCCACAATCGTGCGCACAGCCAATGATTCCGTCAACAGGCTGTGGATAACGGGGACAGAAACGCCGACTCACGTCAGAGTCGGCATTGGCCAAACGCCAGCCTGTTGGCTTTTCGGGGATGACGGCATAAGCCCCGCTATCGACGCGCCTACAACCACTTCATCCTTTCAAGATTCTAGAATCTTATAGAAGAGGGTCCGACCATTCCGACGCTGAAGAAGCCTTTGCTCGCGACGCTCCTGGGCGATCGTCAGCCCACTCCCCCGGTCTGGCTGATGCGACAAGCTGGCCGATATCTCCCTGAATATCGGGCGCTTCGTGCGGAAAAAGGCGGTTTCCTCGCCTTGGTGAACGACAGCGCCGCAGCGGCGGAAGTGACGATCCAGCCGATCCGCAGGTTCGGCTTTGACGGCGCGATTTTGTTTTCGGACATTTTGATGGTGCCGTCTGCCTTGGGCCAGGACTTGAGCTTTGGCGTTGGCGAAGGCCCGGCACTAAAACCCGCGCTGGTCGATCATGCCCTGCAAAGCCTTCAGGCGGCCCCTGAGCGGCTCGAACCTGTCTATGAGACCGTGCGCCAGGTCGCGGCCTCACTGCCGTCCCAGACCACTTTCCTGGGCTTTGCGGGAAGCCCGTGGACCGTCGCCACCTATATGGTTGCTGGCCATGGCAGCCGGGACCAGGGGGAAACGCGGCGCTTCGCTTATGCCGATCCTGCCGCGTTCCAGGAGATCATCTCCGCGATCGTCACGGTGACGGTGGACTACCTCTCGAAACAGATCGAGTCGGGCGTTGAGGCGGTGCAGCTATTCGACAGTTGGGCCGGCAGCCTCAGCCCCGCACAGTTCGAACGCTGGGTCATCGGCCCCAATGCCGCTATTGTCGGGGCACTGCACGAACGCCATCCAGGCGTACCCGTTATCGGTTTCCCAAAGGGTGCCGGCGCAAAGCTTACCGCTTATGTTCGGGAAACCGGGGTCGACGCGGTCGGGCTCGACGAAACGATCGATCCGGCATGGGCCGCTGCCGCGTTACCCAAGGATTTGCCCGTTCAGGGAAACCTCGATCCGCTGGTACTGATTGCCGGTGGCGAGGCGATGGAACAGGCCGCCGGGCGCATCCTTGCGGCCTTTGCCGAGCGCCCCCATGTCTTCAACCTCGGGCACGGTATCCTGCAGGATACTCCGATCGCCCATGTCGAGCAGTTGCTCGCTTTTGTTCGGAGCGTTGGATGATTGGAATGCTCGGCAACGCCTATCTCTGGGTCAAGGCGGCACATGTCATCTTCGTGGTGTTCTGGATGGCGGGCATGTTCATGCTACCGCGCTATCTCGTCTATCATCAGGAAGCACTGACCAGTGGCGGCAGTAGCTCGCCAGAAGCACTTTTGTGGGTTGAGCGCGAGCGCAAGATCCGCAACATCATCTTAACCCCGTCGATGATCATGGTGTGGATCCTGGGGCTGGCGCTGGCGGCCAATGTGGGTCTGTTTTCCGGGCAACACGGGCTTGGCTGGCTGCACTTGAAGCTGGCGTTGGTTCTGGTCCTCAGCGGTTATCATGGCTGGGCGGTGGGCTATGCGCGCAAGCTCGCGGCAGGCAAGCCGACGCTGACGGGGCGGCAATTGCGCCTAATCAACGAGGTGCCCGCAGTGCTGGTGACCTTCATCGTTATCCTGGTCATTGTCCAGCCCTTCTGAGATACCCCTTTCGAGATGCCCCTTTCGAGATGCCATGTCGCGCCTTGACGCGCGCAGTGCGGCCCCGTATCTCAAGGTCGTGTCGTGAGGCGGCGGGTCCACCCGTTCGGTCGCGGCCTCCTTCCTCAAGCATCGTCGCGTACCCTTCGCCGACCGAAGCTCTTTCCCCAGCATCCTTTATGCCCGGACGCCCGCAATGCATCTCAAAGACCTGAAAAACAAAAAGCCGGCCGAGCTGGTCGCGATGGCCGAAGAACTCGGCATTGAGAGCGCGTCGACGCTGCGCAAGCAGGATTTGATGTTTGCGATCCTCAAGGTCCAGGCCGAAGAGGGCGAGCAGATCATGGGGTTGGGCACGATCGAAGTGCTGCCCGACGGTTTCGGCTTTCTGCGGTCGCCCGAGGCGAATTATCTGGCCGGCCCCGACGACATTTACATCTCGCCCAACCAGGTTCGCAAATTCGGTCTGCGCACCGGCGACACCGTCGAAGGCGAGATCCGCGGGCCCAAGGATGGCGAGCGCTATTTCGCCCTGGTCAAGCTGACTGCGGTCAATTTCGACGATCCCGAGGCGGTGCGCCACCGCGTCAATTTCGACAACCTTACCCCGCTCTACCCCGATGAGAAGCTGACGCTCGATCCGTCGGACCCGACGATCAAGGACAAGTCGGCGCGGGTGATCGACATCATTTCGCCGCAGGGCAAGGGCCAGCGCACGCTGATCGTGGCACCGCCGCGCGTCGGCAAGACGGTGATGCTGCAGAATATCGCCAAGGCGATCACCGACAACCACCCCGAGGTGTTCCTGATCGTCCTGCTGATCGACGAGCGCCCCGAGGAAGTCACCGACATGCAGCGCTCGGTCAAGGGTGAGGTGGTCAGCTCGACCTTCGACGAACCCGCCACGCGCCACGTGCAAGTTGCCGAAATGGTGATCGAAAAGGCCAAGCGCCTGGTCGAGCACAAGAAGGACGTGGTAATCCTGCTCGACTCGATCACCCGCCTTGGCCGCGCCTACAACACCGTCGTTCCCTCGTCGGGCAAGGTGTTGACCGGCGGTGTCGACGCCAATGCGCTGCAGCGCCCGAAGCGCTTCTTCGGTGCCGCGCGCAATATCGAGGAAGGTGGCTCGCTTTCGATCATCGCGACGGCGCTGATCGATACCGGCAGCCGCATGGACGAAGTGATCTTCGAAGAATTCAAGGGCACGGGTAACTCTGAAATCGTGCTCGACCGCAAGGTTGCGGACAAGCGCATCTTCCCGGCGCTCGACGTCGGCAAGTCCGGCACGCGCAAGGAAGAGCTGCTGGTCGATCAGAGCAAGCTCTCCAAGATGTGGGTGCTGCGCCGCATCCTCATGCAGATGGGCACGATCGATTCGATGGAATTCCTGCTCGACAAGATGAAGAATTCGAAGACCAACGAAGATTTCTTCGACAGCATGAACCAGTAATCGGGGCTGGGTCCGTCGGCGGGGTGCCGACGGACTCGCATCGCCTCGACCGACGGGCTAAGCGGCAGACGGCGTGGGGGTTTGCCATGCCTCTTGTTAAGGCCTGCCCATGTTCAACATCGCAGACGTATTCACGACGGCCGGGCTGGCGACGCTCGGTCAGGTAATCCTGATCGATCTGATCTTCTCCGGCGACAATGCCATGGTGCTCGGTACGCTCGCCGCCGGGCTACCCTCCAAACAGCGCAAGCAGGTTCTTGCGCTCGGCGTGATGATGGCAATGGTATGCCTGATCGGCTTCGCGCTGATCGCGACGCAACTCTTGCATGTCGTCGGCTTGCTGCTGGCCGGAGGTATATTGCTGCTGTGGGTATCGTGGAAACTCTATCGCGAGATCGGTGGCGCGGCGGACGCGACGAGCGGTGGTCATGCCACGGCGAAACAGCCTAAAACGTTCGCACAGGCGGCCATCCAGGTGGCCATTACCAATTTATCGCTCAGCCTCGACAATGTTCTGGCCGTGGCGGGTGCGGCCCGCGAACATCCAGCGGTGCTATTTTTCGGGCTCGCTTTGTCGGTCACGCTGATGGCGGTTGCCGCGAACTTCATCGCGCGCCTTATCGGGCGGCATCCTTGGATCGCCTATATCGGCTTGGCCGTGATTCTCTTCGTTGCCGGCCGCATGATTTATGATGGCATCGTCGATCACGAAATCGGCGTGCTGCGCCTGCTTTTCTAGAGCAGGCGATCGCGGCGGTCGCGCCGTTCGAAATCGAGCAACCAGCGCTTGGTCGCCGGCCCCTCTCCCGCCGAATAAGCCCCAAGCGAACCGTCGGCATTGCTGACGCGGTGGCATGGCACGATGATCGGAAAAGGATTGCGTGCGCAGGCTTGCCCGATTGCGCGCGCGCTTGATCCGATCGTGGCAGCGAGCGCGCCATAGCTCAGCACTTCGCCATAGCCGATCGCCACCATCGCATCGCGTAACACTTGCCCCCGGATGGTTCGAGCGGCGGTGAGCGGCAGATCGAAGTTGGTGCGCTCGCCTGCGAACCATGCCTGGATTTGATCGGCGGCGGCACGTACCGGCAGTGAAGCGCCCGATATTGGAGGGCCCGCAACGGCGTCGATTTGGATCGAGGCGATCGCGGCATCGTCGCCATAAATCGTGACAACACCGACAGGCGTTGCGATCCGGGCCATATCGCGCGCATACATGGCCAGAGTATGCAGCGCGGCGCAGGCCCGCTCAAGCGGAGAAGCGCGATGAAGATCAATGTCGAAGTCGATTGCACCCCGGAAGAAGCGCGGCGCTTCATGGGCCTGCCCGACCTTGCCCCCGTCCACGAGAAATATGTCGCGATGCTCACCGATACCATGGACGGTGTGGTGGCCCCCGACCTCCTCGATAATATGGTGCGGAGCTGGATGCCGATGAGCGATGCCGGCATGGGGATGTGGCGCAAAATGTTCGAGAGCACGACCAAGTAGTCCAGCGGTGACCATGCGCGAGACGATTTTCGCCACATCGAGCGGCGCACCGCCCGCCGCGATTGCCATTGTTCGCCTGAGTGGACCGAGCGCCTTTACGATCGCGAGGGGATTGGTCGGCGATTTACCCGTGCCGCGCCGTGCCGCGTTGCGCGCGTTGCATGACCCGCGCGACGGGAGTGTGCTTGACCGAGCGCTCGTCCTTGTGTTCCCCGGCCCACGCACTGCGACCGGCGAAGATCTCGTAGAGTTTCAGGTCCATGGGGGCCGCGCAGTGGTGCTCGCGGTGGAAGCGTGCCTCGCCGCACAGCCTGGTGCCCGCCATGCCGAAGCTGGCGAATTTACCCGCCGCGCGCTTGAGAATGGGGTCATCGATCTGACGGAAGCAGAGGGTTTGGGGGACTTACTGTCCGCGCAAACCGAGACACAGCGGCGCGCGGCCTTGCGCGTTGCCGAAGGCGGATTGCGAGCGCAGGTCGACCATTGGACCGACCGCCTGATCGACATCGCGGCCAGGATCGAAGCGCAGTTGGACTTTTCCGACGAGGACGATGTGACGTCCGAAAACAGCGACGAGATCGTGGCCGCCATCGCAGTTACGGCGGCGGAGATCGCGCGCTTGCTCTCCGCCCCCCCGGTGGAGCGCTTGTACGACGGCGTTCGCCTTGTGCTCGCAGGGCCGCCCAATAGTGGGAAGTCCACATTGTTGAATGCGCTGGCAGGGCGCGAGGTTGCGATTGTCTCAGCGATATCAGGAACCACACGCGACCGGATCGAAGTGCCGGTGGAGCGCGGTGGTATCGCCTATCTGCTCACCGATACCGCGGGGCTTACCGATTTTCCGGGAGATGAGATCGAACGGATCGGGATCGAGCGCGCGGCCGACGCGATCGCGAGCGCGGATATCGTTGTGTGGCTGGGCGACGACGCCCCAAGCGATCCAGCCCATCTGCGGGTTCACGCGCGCGCCGATCTTCCGGGACGCGACGCCCTCCCCTCGGATCGCGTTCTCGCCCTGTCGGCCAAAACAGGCGAGGGTCTTGATGGGCTTTGGGAAGTCATCGCGCAAAGAGCTCGTGCTTTGTTGCCGCAAGAGGACGTACTAACGACAAACCGTCGACAGCGGGGACTGCTGTCAGCCTGTCTCGAACACCTCCAAGCCGCGACCGGCAGCGATTTTTTGATTGTCGCCGAAGAGGTGCGTGGAGCGCTTAAGGCGCTTGACGCGGTTGCCGGCCGAAGCGGAATAGAGAATGTACTGGATGCGATTTTTTCGCGCTTTTGCATCGGCAAATGAAGCGACGTTCCACGTGGAACATACCACCCTCCCCTTTGACAGCGCGACGCCTACGACCTAGCGACAGCGTATGAGCGAATTCGATGTGATCGTCGTTGGTGGCGGACACGCCGGCACCGAAGCTGCGGCTGCGGCTGCGCGGTGCGGCGCGCGCGTCGCCCTGATCAGTTTTGATCCGGTAAAGATCGGAGCGATGTCCTGCAATCCCGCGATTGGCGGGCTTGGCAAAGGGCATCTCGTCCGTGAGGTCGACGCCTTCGATGGCCTGATTGGTCGCGCTGCCGATGCTGCGGGGATCCATTACCGCATGCTTAATCGCAGCAAAGGGGCTGCGGTGCAGGGGCCCCGAGTCCAGGCAGATCGTCGGCGCTATGCGGCTGCGATCCAAGCGATGCTTCGCGCCCAGGATGGCTTGGATATCGTCGGCGGTGAAGTCGCAGCCCTGCTACGCGACGCGGACGGGGTGGTGAAGGGGGTTCGGCTCGCAAGCGGCCAAAGCCTGACGGCCCGCGCGGTGGTCCTCGCCACCGGGACTTTCCTCGGCGGCCGGATGTTTCGCGGCGAGGAGCGTTTCGTAGGGGGCCGGGTTGGCGAAGCTGCAGCCTCGGAACTCGCTGAGCAACTGCGGGCTGCGCGTCTACCAATGGCGAGGCTCAAGACCGGAACTCCCCCGCGTCTGGACGGGCGGACGATCGACTGGGCCCGCCTTGCGCAGCAGCCGAGCGACGCAGACCCATGGACGATGTCACCGCTATCGCCGTCCCGTCCCCTGCCCCAATTGCATTGCGCGATAACCCGAACGACCCAGGAAACGCATGCGATCATCCGCAGCGGACTGGACCGTTCGCCGCTCTTTGGTGGCGCGATCGCTGGTCAAGGGCCGCGTTACTGCCCGTCGATCGAGGACAAGATCCACCGCTTCGGCGACCGGGACGGCCATCAAATCTTCCTGGAGCCGGAAGGTCTGGACGACGCGACCGTATATCCCAACGGGATTTCGACGTCGCTCCCGGTTGATATTCAGGCAGCGATGATCGCCTCGATCCCGGGGCTTGAGCATGCGCGCATTGTCGCGCCGGGCTATGCCGTCGAATATGATCATATCGATCCCCGCGCCTTGTCGGCGACGCTGGAAGTGCGTGCGATGGCAGGTCTGTTCTGCTGCGGCCAGATCAACGGTACGACGGGGTATGAGGAGGCGGCCGGACAGGGCCTGATCGCGGGCCTCAATGCAGCGGCACATGCGCTGGGCGCTGCCCCGATCATACTCGACCGGGGATCGAGCTATTTAGGGGTGATGATCGATGACTTGGTGCTCCAGGGCATCACGGAGCCGTATCGTATGCTCACTGCACGCGCGGAATACCGTTTGCGGCTGCGCGCCGACAATGCCGAGACCCGCCTTGGCCCGCTTGCGGCGCGCATTGGGTGCCTCGGGCCGGAACGCCTGGGCCGTCTCGAGCGGCGCGCGGAGCAGCGCGTGGCGGTCGAAACCCGGCTCGCGCAATCTGTGACGCAGGATGTTTGGGTTGCGGGAGGCGCGCCTTTGGCTCCCGATCCACAGGCGCGCACGGGAGAGCAATGGCTCCGGGTGGCCGGCGTGGAAATTGGGATGCTGATTCCCGAGCTGATGGGCAGCGTGGAGGCTGCCCTGTTGGCCGAGATCGCCGAGGATGCGCGCTATGCCCCTTACCTGTTGCGCCAGGAAACCGAGATCGCCAGCCTGCGCGCGCAGGATGAGATTGCAATCCCTGCTTCGGTTGATTTCGCTGCGATCCCGGGTCTCTCGACGGAGATGATCGAGCGCCTGGCGCTTGCGCAGCCCGAGACATTGGGCTCCGCAAGCCGTATCCGCGGAATAACGCCCGCCGCTTTGACGGCGATCCTGCTGCACCTTCGCAGGAAGGCCGCATGACCGAGGACGAGGCAAAAGCGTGGATTGAGGAGCGCTTTGGACTGGGCGGCGTTGCCGCGATGGCCGCATTTGCGGCAATCGTGCTGGGGGAAACGCGGCAGCAAAATCTGATCGCACCGTCTACGATTGATGCGATTTGGAGCCGTCACATCGTCGATTCCGCGCAGCTGATCGGCTTTGCGGGCGACGAGAAGGACAATCGATGGATCGATATCGGCAGCGGAGCGGGTTTTCCCGGGTTGGTGGTTGCCGCTTTAACGGAGCGGGAGGTGTGGCTGGTAGAGCCACGAAAACGGCGCGCGGCCTTCCTCGCAGAGACTGCCGCGACGCTCGGAATTGGCGATCGAACGCATGTCGTGTGCGGCCGAATCGAAAATATGCGCCAGACTGCGGGGATAATTTCGGCCCGCGCAGTTGGGCCCTTGACCGAGTTGTTCGGGTGGGCGAGGGATTGTTCGACCCCCGATACGCGGTGGATCTTGCCCAAGGGCCGGTCCGCTCGCGAGGAGGTGGCCACCGCCGAACGGGAATGGCATGGTGTGTTTCACGTGGAACATAGTCTTACCGATCCGGATTCGTTGATCGTTCTCGCATCAGAGGTGTCACGCCGATGAACGTCATTGCCGTAGCGAACCAAAAGGGCGGCGTGGGCAAGACCACCACCGCTATCAATCTCGGTACCGCACTGGCGGCGACCGGATTGCGCGTGCTGTTGCTCGACCTCGATCCTCAGGGAAATGCTTCGACCGGCCTTGGCATCGCGCGCGCCGACCGCCACCATTCCACTTACGATATCTTGCTGGGGGAAACGACAATCGAAGCGGCAGCGCTACCGACGATTGTCCCCAAGCTCGATATCGTCCCCGCCACGGTCGATCTGTCTGGCGCGGAAATCGAACTTGTCGAATATGAGGAGCGGACGCATCGTCTCTCCCGCGCGCTCGCCCGTTCCGATCACCGTTGGGACGTCGTCCTGATCGATTGCCCGCCATCGCTTGGGTTGCTGACGCTTAACGCGATGGTAGCCGCCAATTCGCTCCTGGTCCCGCTGCAGTGTGAGTTTTTCGCCCTTGAGGGGCTCAGCCAGTTGCTGAGCACAGTGGAGCGTATTCGCGAGCGGTTCAATCCTGGCCTGTCGATCATGGGGGTAGCGCTGACCATGCATGACCGGCGCAATCGGTTGACCGATCAAGTCTCCAACGATGTTCGTGCGGTGCTCGGCGGGGTGGTGTTTGAAACCGTTATCCCGCGCAACGTTCGCTTGTCGGAAGCTCCGAGCCACGGCTTGCCAGCCTTGATTTACGATTATCGCTGCCCCGGTTCGGAAGCCTATATCGCGCTTGCCCGTGAATTGATTGCACGACTGCCCAATATCGAACCCCAACCTGCAAGGGCCGCATGACAGACTCGACCGTGCCGCAGAACGCTCCGCAGGCTCGCCCGAAGCCGCGCTCCGGCCTTGGCCGCGGTCTCAACGCATTGATGGGCGATCTGGCCCGCGAGGAGCCGGTTGGCGGGAATAAGGAAACATCGCCCGGTATCCGTTCGCTTCCGGTGGGGTCATTGACGCCGCATCCGGGCCAGCCGCGCCGGCATTTCGATGAAGCTGCGCTTGAGGAATTGGCGCAGTCGATTGCGCAACGCGGGGTGCTGCAGCCCATCGTCGTGCGACCGCACGGGACGGGATACCAGATTGTCGCGGGTGAGCGCCGCTGGCGCGCGGCGCAGCGGGCGCGGTTGCACGAAGTGCCCGTGATCGTTCGGGCATTCGACGATACCGAGACGCTCGAAGTTGCGCTGGTCGAAAATATTCAGCGGCAGGACCTCAACGCGATCGAGGAGGCCGAGGCTTATCATCGGCTGATCGAAGACTTTGGTCACACCCAGGAAGCGCTGGGCAAGCTGGTCAACAAGTCGCGTAGCCATATTGCCAATTTGCTGCGATTGTTGGAACTGCCGACGCCGATCCAGGAACGCGTTGTCACCGGTACGCTGACGATGGGCCACGCCCGCGCCCTCATCGGGGCGGCCGATGTCGAGGCACTGGCCGATCAGGTCGTCGCGCGCGGTCTGTCGGTACGCGACACCGAGCGATTGGCACGGGCGGCGAAGCCTGCACCGCGAAGCCAGAGCACCGAAAGCGGTGGACGCGATCCGGATCTTGCAGCGCTGGAGCATCAGCTTGCCGATCTGCTCGGCCTCTCGGTACGCGTGACCTATGGCGCGAAAGGCGGCACGCTGGTGCTGTCCTACTCGACGCTCGATCAGCTCGATATGGTGTGCCAGCGGCTCACGGGCGAGCGGATTTAACGCCCGCTTACCCGCGCTGGCGCGCAGCCATCCTTGCGACGGCGACCATCGCCGAATCGGCTAGGACCGCACCTGCATTTGCCGTCGCCATCGTCGCGCGTTCGGCGCGGCGGACTCGATCGATCGCTTCGCTGATCTTCGGTGCAGACCAGATGTGCAGCGCGCGCGCGGTGGTGGCGCGTTCGCGAAAGAATACGCGCTCGATGACGGCGTTGACGCTCGCCCCGTCGTCGATCTCGGCGCGCAGCTCGGCAAGTGTCATCAGGCGTCGTGCCAATTGGCGGAGGAGCGGAATCGGCGAAACCCCGGCAACCCTCAAGCGGCCGAGTTCGTCCGCCAGGCGATCCGGCCCCCCATCGATCGCGGCGTCGATGGCGCGCGAAATTTCTGAATCCCCTAGATCGGCACCGATCGCATCGAGTGTAGCATCGTCGATTTCGCGAGGGCGTTCCGGTGCGGCATCCAGATATAGAGCGATTTTCTCAAGCTCGCGCGTCATCACTGCGCGGTCCCCCCCGGCCGCGAGCGCAATGCGGGCGGCGGTTCCGCCCGTCGTCCGCAGCCCCTGCTCGCGCGCAATGCTAGCGGCAATCTTGTCGGCCTCCCCCGCCTCCGGGACATAAAAGACGCAGGCCATCGCGCGTGGACTGGCGGTCGCAAGTTTCACCAGGGCGGACGACCCCTTCACTGTGGGGGCGATCATGACGACGGGATTGCCCGCCCGTTCGGCGGACAGCAACAGGGTGCATGCCTCAACGCAGTCTTCCCCTGCCCCAGCGACGCGGATGTACCGCGCGGTTCCGAAAAGGGACATGGACGCGGCTTCGTCGGCCAGTCGACCGGGATTGGTCTTTAGCATCCCCGGTTCAAGATCCACCCGCTCGGCATCGGGGCCCATGATCCGACCAAGGCGGGCCGCCACGTCGCGTGCTCCGGCTTCGTCAGGGCCGTGCAGCAGGTACAGGCGGATATCGGGATTGGCCGCCACCGCATCGATGGCGCGAGTCAATTGGTTGAGATTGGCCTTCATATGCGGGCCCTATCCATCGGATCAGGGCTTTTCAGGCGAGGTTCGCTGCACATAGGTGGCGACGCGCGCGATGATTTGATCCGCAACGATGCCGGAAAGCCGCTCCAGCGCGGTGTTCTCCGCCGCGATCGTGGCATATTCGGAATTGACCACGTCGATTCCGGCATCCGAGCCGGAGGCCGCATCCAGCAGCACCGCACCATTGCTTAGATCGATAAGTTGATAGCGCGCGCGCAAGGTGCGGCGTTCGCGCGAAATGCTGTCGTCGCGGCGAACGCCAAGCCCAACGATCTTGTCGTCCAGTTTGACCTCGAGCCGATAGTGCGGGGTAGCGGCCGAGTGCAGACGATCGCGCAAGGCGTTGGCCATGAGCCATCCAGCTTTGCCCTCGATCGGCGCGACATCGACCTGTGCCAGCGTGATCGCAACCGTGCCGGAGCTTCCACCCGAATAGAGCGGGTGCAACCCACATCCCGACAGAGCGAAACCGGCGGTTACAAGGGCGAGGGCAAGCCTCATGCGACGATGTTCACAAGGCGGTCTGGCACGACGATCACCTTTCGCGGCGGTTTGCCGTCAAGGATGCGGACGATCTTTTCCGAAGACAGCGCTGCTGCCTCAATCTCTTCGCGTGCCAAGCCCTTGGCCAGCACGAGCGTATCTCGCAGCTTACCATTGATTTGTACCGCGACCGTGACTTCGTCTTCGATCAATAGCGCGGCGTCTACGGTCGGCCAGGGGGCGTCGGCGATGAGGCCGGGCTTACCCGCGGCGGACCATGCTTCCTCGGCCAGATGCGGGGCCATTGGCGCGATCAGGCGCATGAGCGTATCGATCGCGGTATCGCGCGACGCCGACGCTTCGGCGCGTTCGATCGCATTGACCAGCTCATACAGTTTGGCGACGGCCTTGTTGAACGCGAGCGCTTCGATATCGATGGCAATGCCCGCGATCGTCTGATGCAGCTTGCGCTCGAGCGCGATATTGTCGGTACCGGTCTCGAGCCCGCTGCGCTCGCCGTCGAACAGCCGCCACAGCCGCTGGATAAAGCGCCACGATCCTTCGATCCCGGATTCGCTCCACGGCAAATCCCGCTCTGGCGGCGAATCCGACAGCATGAACCAGCGCGTGGCGTCCGCCCCATATTGATCGACGATGCCGGTCGGGTCGACGGTGTTCTTCTTCGACTTCGACATCTTCTCGACGCGGCCGACCGTTACGGTTTCGCCGGTCAGGCGCTCGATATAGCCGTCGCCGTGCTTCTCGATCTCGTCCAGCGAAAGCCAGCGCGACTTGGTGATCGAATCCACGCCGTCGCTGCCGAGCTCGGTGATCTGGCGGCTATAGGTTTCGTGCGTCACCATGCCCTGGGTGAACAGCCCGGCAAAGGGCTCGGCAATGTCGAGCATGCCGATATGGCGCAGCGCGCGCGTCCAGAAGCGGGCATAGAGCAGATGCAGGATCGCATGCTCAACGCCGCCAATATATTGCGCGACGGGCAGCCATCGCTCGGCGACGGCGCGATCGAACGGCTTATCCTTGGGCTGACTGGCGAAGCGGATGAAATACCAGGACGAATCGACGAAGGTGTCGAGCGTGTCGGTTTCGCGCCGTGCGACCGCGCCGCACGATGGGCAAGCCACGTGCTTCCATGTCGGGTGGCGATCGAGCGGATTGCCGGGAATGTCGAATGTCACGTCTTCGGGCAGGATCACCGGCAACTGATCCTTGGGCACCGGCACCGCGCCACAGGCATCGCAGTGAATGATCGGGATCGGTGTGCCCCAATAGCGCTGGCGGCTGACACCCCAGTCGCGCAGGCGGAACACGGTCGAGCCGGTCCCCCAGCCCTCTCCTTCGGCGCGCTGGATCACCGCGCGTTTGGCATCCTCAATGTCCATGCCATCAAGAAAGTGCGAATTTACCAGCGTGCCGGGCCCGGTATACGCGCTGTCGCCGACGAAGACCGGATCGGTTTCCTCGCCATCGGACACGACGCGGCGGACCGGCAAATGGTATTTCCGCGCGAAGTCCATGTCGCGCTGATCGTGCGCGGGAACGCCGAACACGGCCCCCGTCCCATAGTCCATCAACACGAAATTGGCGATGTAGACGGGCAGTTGGATCGTCGGGTCGAACGGGTGCGCTGCGGTCAGCCCGGTATCGAAGCCGAGCTTTTCCTGCGTTTCGAGCTCCGCCGCAGTCGTGCCGCCGCGTTTGCACAAGGCGATGAAGTCGGCGGCTGCCGGATTCCGCTCGGCCAGCACTTGCGCAATCGGATGGTCGGCGGCGACCGCGACGAAGCTTGCCCCGAAAATCGTGTCGGGGCGTGTGGTGAAGACCTCGACCGCACCGCCATCGGACAGTGCAAAACGGAATTGCAGCCCCTGGCTGCGGCCGATCCAGTTTTCCTGCATCAGCTTGACCTTGTCGGGCCAATGCTCGAGCGATCCCAGGCCCTCGAGCAGCTCGTCGGCAAAATCGGTGATCTTCAGGAACCATTGCGACAGCTTGCGCCGCTCGACCAACGCGCCGGATCGCCAGCCGCGCCCGTCAATCACTTGCTCGTTGGCGAGCACGGTCATGTCGACCGGATCCCAGTTGACCGAGCTTTCCTTGCGATAGACCAGCCCGTGCGCGAACAGGTCGAGGAACAGCGCTTGTTCGTGGCCGTAATAGTCCGGCTCGCAGGTCGCCAGCTCGCGGGTCCAGTCGAGCGCGAAGCCAAGCCGTTTGAGCTGTGCCTTCATCGTGGCGATATTGTCGCGGGTCCAGCCGCCCGGGTGAACGCCCTTTTCCATCGCGGCATTCTCGGCCGGCATGCCGAAGGCGTCCCACCCCATCGGGTGGAGCACTTCCATCCCCGTCATCCGGCGGTAGCGCGCCAGCACGTCGCCCATCGTATAGTTGCGGACGTGGCCCATATGGATCCGCCCCGAAGGATACGGAAACATTTCAAGAACATAGGAGCGCGGCTTGGGCGAATCGTCGCGTGCGGCGAAGGTGCGGGCGTCGTCCCACACCTTCTGCCATGCCGCGTCCGCTTTCAGCGCGTTGAAGCGTGACGCCATGAGAACGGGGATCCTACTGGGCTACGGCAGCGCGGCGCAGGTCACGCGCTTTGGTCAGGATGATATCTTCCAGCTTCTGCACCGTGGAGGCTTCGACCGGGGCCGCGACCCACTGGCCACCTTGATTGACCTGGCGCAGCGCGGCGACGCGAAGGCCATCGGCGCGAAGGTCCTGGTCGAGGATCGTTACCGTAACCTTGATCCGCTCGGCGGGGGCTGCCGGGTTGATATACCAATCGGTCACGATCACCCCACCGTTGGAATCGGTCTGCAGCAGCGGCATGAAGCTCAGCGTGTCGAGGCTGGCACGCCACAGATAGGCGTTGACGCCGATCGTGGTCACTTTCGAAGCGGCGAGATCGGCGCTTTGCGGCCGGGCACGCTTATGGGCGCAGGCCCCCAGCGACAAAGAGGCGGCAAGAGCGAACGAAACCACGATCGCGGTGCGTGGGCGGCGGGTCATCGGCGGTTCCTGAACAAAACTGGGTGTTGGGGGACGTCGGTATCTATAGAATGTCTCGCGCATGCCGCAAGCGACACATCCAGCGCCTCCGGGTGCGTGCGCCGTGTGTGTCCTTCGAGACACTGTCTTGAGAAAATGAGTCAAGATAGTGGCGGTGCGGAATTGAATCGTGATAGGCGCAATGACACATGACGGTACCAATAAGGTGCTGATAAGGGGCTTTGCGTGTTTTCTGCTCGTTGGATGTCCGGGATTGCTGCGGGAGCGCTAGTCGCCCTCGGCATCGCTGTGGCTCCGGCAGTTGGCGCTAGCGACATGCCTGGCACGCGACCTGCGCCCAAGCGCAACGCACTTGCGGTGCGGGGAATCGGCTCTTTCACGCCGGCTTCAGCGGATCCGAGGCTCGCGGCTTTGTTCGCGCGCGGCGGTCTCGATACGAGCGGTTTTCGTTTCACACCATCGGATGGCCGACGAGACGGCTCGCATGCGGTAACGATCGCAATTCGTGCGCGGTCGGCGCGTGGAACCACGGTGGTCGATCGCAGCGCGCCTGTTCCCGCTGCGACGGTCAACCTTACGCCGATCGCTTATAATCTCGGCGTCGCGGTCGGGTGGAAGCGCTTTGCACTGTCGGGCGATGTGTCCAAGGTCGATTTGGCGGGGCTGCCGGGTGGTCGCGAAGCAGCCGAAGTCGGGGTCAGCTACACGGGCAATCGCTTCACCGGTCGCGTGAAGGCGGGTGCCGATCGTCCGCTCGCGGGCGCGCCCAAGCTGATCGAAGACGCACCGGCTTACTCGATCGACGTCGGCGGTTCCTATTCGCTGACGCGTCGCCTCGATGTGACGGCAGGCGTGCGCTATAAAGACGAGCGCGAGCGTTTGATCACCCAGCCGAACACCGATACCGGCCGCCGCGACAGCCAGGCGGTGTATATCGGAACCGCCTTCCGCTTCTAATCGGTGGCGGCACTGCGGGGGGTCAGCCCGTCAATGGCCGCCCAACCCGCGAAACCGAGTCTTTTCAGAAGACGGAATCGGTGTGCCGTAACGCCGCCAAGCGCAATTGCGGGAAGGCCGACAGCGCGCGCAATCTGCGCCGCGCGTACTGGCCCCAGGGCGCGGGCTCCCGGATGGGTTCGCGTCGGATAGACGGGCGACACCAGAACAGCATCGGCTCCGGCGCGCCGCGCCGCCATTCCTTCCCGCACCGAATGGGCAGCACCCAGCCGGACCGGCTGCCGATCCCCTCCAGGCTTCACCAACACCAGGCCGCGTCGCCGTGCGAGTTTTGCGATGCGGTTGAACGTGGCGATCCGCGCTGCCTCCGGTGTCGCGAAGTGGCGAAAGACAACCCCGCTCCCGCGGGGCAGCGCCGCCAGCGCCGCCCATAAGCCCTCGCCCATCCGTTCGTCGGTCATCAGCCACAGTGTGGGGAGTGCGCGAGCGCTTATGGGGTGACGAACAGCCATGTCGCCGCCTATAGCGCCGCCAATGGCCAACGACGACCCCACCACCACACCCGCTTCCGCGCTAGCCAGTGTCCAGGCGACGATCGCCCGCGCCGCCGCGCTTGCCGACCGTAAGCCCGAGGGCGTGACGCTGATCGCGATTTCGAAGACCAAATCCGCCGCCGAAATCGCGCCTTTGCTGGCGGCGGGACAGCGCGTTTTTGGCGAAAATCGCGTACAGGAAGCGCAGGACAAATGGCCCGCGCTACGCGAGTCGTTCCCGGATATTACGCTGCATCTGGTCGGGCAATTGCAATCGAACAAGGCCGAGGATGCAGTCGCGCTGTTCGACACGATCCATTCGGTCGACCGCCCTTCCCTCATCGCCGCGCTCGCCCGCGCGATGGAGCGGCAGGGTCGCCGCCCAGCGTGCTTCCTCCAGGTCAATATCGGCGACGAAGCGCAAAAGGGGGGCTGCCCGATCGGCGATCTCCCTGCCCTGCTCGACGCGGCTCGTGCGGCGGATTTTCCGATCGCTGGCCTGATGGCGGTGCCGCCGGCAGGGACCGAGGCTGCGCCCTACTTCGCGTTGCTTGCCAAGCTGGCGCGAGACCACGGCCTCGCTGGGCTCAGCATGGGCATGTCGGGGGATTATGAGACGGCGGTGATGCTGGGGGCGACACATGTCCGCATCGGCAGCGCCTTGTTTGGAGCGCGTGCATGAAGTTCGACGGCATCATCTTCGATTTCGACGGCGTCCTGATCGAAAGCGAAGCGGTCGGCAATCGCCAGATTGCGGCCTATCTGACGAGCATCGGCCATCCGACGACGCCCGAGGATTCCTTCGCCAATTTCATGGGATTGTCGGGCGCATCCTTCATCGGCGCGATCGAAAACTGGATCGGCCGGTCGCTGCCGGAGGACTTCCACGCAGCGCGCAGCATCGAGGATCAACGCGCGATGCGCGACGGCGTCGATGCGGTCGAGGGCGCGGTCAAGTTCGTGCTGAGCCTGCCCGCCGATTTGCCCAAGGCGATCGCCTCGTCGAGTACGACCGCCTGGATCGCACGCCACCTCGAGCATATCGGTCTGCGCGAGGTGTTCGGCGAGCGGATCTTTTCGGGCAAGGAGCATGTCACCCGCGGAAAGCCTGCGCCGGATATCTATCTCCACGCCGCCAAGGCGCTTGGCATCGACATCGCGCGTGCGGTGATCGTCGAGGATTCGCCCGTAGGAGCAACCGGCGCGGTTGCGTCGGGTGCGCACGTCATCGGTTTCGTCGGTGCCACCCATTGCGGCCCCGATCATGCCGCCAAGTTGCGCTCGATCGGTGTCGATGCGGTGGCCGAAGACTTCGATCAGATCGCCGCTTTGGTCGCCTAAAACTGGTGGCCGGTGCGGTCGCGCTTGGTCGCGAGATAACGCTCGTTATGCGGGTTTGCGGGCAGGATGTGCGGCACGCGCTCAACCACAGAGATCCCTGCAGCTTCGAGCTGCGCGACCTTTTGCGGGTTGTTGGTCAGCAGTCGAACCGATCGTTGGCCCAGCAAGTCGAGCATCCGCGCCGCCACTGCGAAATTGCGTGAATCGACGGCAAAGCCCAGCCGCGTATTGGCATCGACGGTATCGAACCCCTGATCCTGCAGCGCATAAGCCCGCAATTTGTTGATCAGGCCGATGCCGCGCCCTTCCTGGCGCAGATACAGGATCATGCCCCAGCCACTCGCCGCGACCGCATCGATCGCGGCATGGAGTTGCGGTCCGCAATCGCATTTCAGGCTGCCGAGCATATCGCCGGTCAGGCATTCGCTGTGCAGCCGCACCAGCGGGGGGCGACCATCGGGCTTGCCGATCAGCAGCGCGATATGCTCGCCGGGCATTTCGGGGGTGCGAAATGCGACGATCTCGGCGTCTTCCGCGCCCGCCACCGGCAGATGCGCGCGTGTCGCGATCGTCAGGCGTGCGGCATTCTCATGGGCATCGACATCGTCCGGCGTGATCACCAACGCCGCCGATTCGCCCGGCAATGCGAAGAAAGCCGGTAGCATCCCCGCGATCCGTGCGAGGCGCAGCGCCGCCGCGCCGGCATCGCGTTCGGCCAGGCATAGGGCGCGGAACGGGCCCTTCATCGGCACCTGAAGGTCAAATTGCGGATCTGCCAGCGCGGTCGCGGTCGCGAAATCGAGCCATGGCGCGCGCTCGATCACGACGGGCGCATCGGGTGCGGCGGCGTCGCGCTGATTGGCGAGCGTCAGGGTGGCTGCGCGTCCGGCGGAGAGCAAGATGCTCGCCACCCCGCCCGGGTCGAACGCGGCGAGCCGCGCAGGGTCGGCGGTTTCGATCGGCAGCAGCGCCAGGGTGCCGTCGGCCCCGGCAAGGGCTATCGGCCAGCCACGGCGTAAGGCATCAATGGCAAGCGCTGTCTTGTGGGGATCGCTCAAACGTCGAACTCGGTCATGATGGGGACGTGGTCGGAAGGTTTCAGCCAGCTACGGCATTCTTCGAAGACATGGTGACGCCGCGCGGTCGCGGCAACATCTGCCGTCGCCCACATATGGTCCAGCCGCCGACCGCGATCGTTGACCGTCCAATCGGCCGAACGATAGCTCCACCAGGTATGAAGGCGCGCAGGTGCCGGGAAAAAATGCCGCCCGAGATCGACCCAGCTGTTGGACGCCTTGAGCCGGTCAAGCGCGGCGACCTCGATCGGTGTATGGCTGACGACGTTCAGCAATTGCTTGTGGCTCCACACGTCGGATTCCAGTGGCGCGATGTTGAGATCCCCAACCAGCAGCGTCGGCACGGCAAGCGATTCGGACCAAAGTGTCATCCGCTCCAGAAAATCGAGCTTTTGGCCGAATTTGGGGTTCACTTCGCGATCGGGCACGTCGCCGCCGGCCGGGACATAGACATTCTCGATCCGCATGCCCGATTCGAGCCGTACCCCGACATGACGCGCCTCGCGGTTGGCTTGCCAGTCAAACCGGTCATCCTCGACCAGCGGCACCTTGGACAGAATGGCGACGCCGTGGTGCATCCGCTGCCCATGCAGCACGATATGACGATAGCCGAGCGCGCGGAACGAAGCGGTCGGGAAGTCCTGGTCGATCACCTTGGTTTCCTGCAGGCACAGGATATCGGGCGCGGATTCGCGCAGGAATTTCTCAACAATCTCGATGCGGAACCGTACCGAGTTGATGTTCCAGGATGCGATCTTGAGCAAAGCGGTCATCATCCTGCTCTAGCGAGGCCATGCCTGCCACGCCAGCGGTGGCCGCCCCGGACATGGAAAGGCCCTCGCTCCGGGGGCATGGAGCGAGGGCCGACCTAGCGTTCGTCACGCAGGCGGGAAGCGAAGGTTCGGGTAACAGGGGGAAATCCCGAACGTCCTCATCCGCGAAACCGTCTTTATGCGCGGCAACCTGTCGCCAATATGAATGAAACTATTTTTTCCCGGTCGGGCGCACAGGATCGCGCCACTGAAAGGCATTGTCGGCGACGGGCGCGTTGAACCGCTGGTTCGACAGCCGGATGGTCGTACGATTGTTCTGCGAATCGAGCGCGACCCAGCCCTGCAACATCAATCCGCCCGGCGCAGTCGGATTGCGCGCGAACACCAGGCTGATCCGGCCATATTCCGGATGCTTGGGGTCGGCTGCGTCCACGGCGATCACATTGGGATTGTCCGTCGTGACCACGGAAGCGATCTTGCTCATATCGCGCGAGGGATCGAGCAGGATGCCAAGCGGGGAACCGGCGATCGGCCAGCGTTGCTTTTGGGCGACCGAATAATCGAGGAACCACAAGGATTTTCCGTCACTGACGATCAGGATCGGCACGCCTTTTTCATATTGAAAGCGGATCTTGCCGGGCTTCTTCAGCGTCAGCACGCCAGTCAGCACCTTCCCCGATCGGTCCGTCTGGGTGAAGGTCGCCGTCATGCTTTCGACTGCGCGTAGATGATTTTGCACTTGTGCCAGGTCGCCGACCGGGGCGGCCGCCACCAGCGCGGGGACTGCGAGCAAAGCGAAAGCAGGTTTAAACTGGTTGAACACACATATCTCCTGATCGGCCGCTATACAGCGCCACCGGCTTGAACCCGCTCTGAACCGCAGCCTTAGACGGGATGACCGTCGCGGTCGCGCAGCACTTCGCGGCGGCCGACATGATCGGGGCGACCGACGATATTGTCCTTCTCCATCCGCTCGATCAGCCGCGCGGCGCTGTTATAGCCAACGCGTAACTGGCGTTGCAGCCACGAGGTCGAGGCTTTTTGGCTCTCCACCACCAACTGCACCGCCGCGCGATATTGCTGGTCCTCGGCCGAATCTTCGCCGATCGGCGCGCCGTCGAGCGCGAAGCCGTCCTCCGGCTCTTCGGTCACCGCCGTGTTGTAGTCGGGCCGCCCTTGCGCGCGCCAGTGATCGGCTACCGCGCGCACTTCGTCATCGGATACGAAGGGCCCGTGCACGCGCACGATGCCTTTTCCGCCGGGCATATACAGCATGTCGCCCTTGCCGAGCAGCTGTTCGGCCCCCTGCTCGCCCAGGATGGTGCGCGAATCGATTTTGGAGGTGACGTGGAAGCTGATTCGCGTCGGCAGATTCGCCTTGATCACACCGGTGATGACGTCGACCGACGGGCGCTGCGTTGCCATGATGAGGTGAATGCCGGCCGCGCGCGCCTTTTGCGCCAGCCGCTGGATCAGGAATTCGACCTCTTTGCCCGCGGTCATCATCAGGTCGGCCAGTTCGTCGACGATCACCACGATCTGCGGCAGCACCTGA
>NZ_RWKS01000028.1:0-38916 GCF_003985085.1 Sphingomonas sp. TF3
CGATGAACTATCGCGGAGGGGGAACGTTGAAGTGCCGAGTGAAGCCCAACCCGATCGAGGCAACTTCTTACAGCGCAATCTTATCATCGTGCTCGTTTTCGTCCTGATCGCAGTCATTCCCCTGCTATGGATTTTTGGAAATACGACCGAGTTAACCCCTGATCGTAGCGACATTGTAATGACGAGCGCTCTTTGTTTGGGAGTGGCAACCGGAGCGGGGTTTTCGGTGCTTATTGCCATTGTCAAACCCGCATCGCGCTACTCGACCACCGTCACCGCGATTGCCTTTTTCTTCGTTGGCCTGATCATGGGAACACTCATGGGAATGACTTTGGTAGGCGAGGCATTCCAGTTTATTGACTTCTCCGGACCGAACCTCCGACACGGGGTTGAAGAGTTCGCAATTCGCCGCGCTTACAGAACTCATGGCAAGGGCGCGTGCAGCCATATCCAGCTTCGTGACTATTTCGGCGATTTCTGTATCGACCCTCGTGAATATAAAGTCGTTTTCGGTGACACTGATGATACCCGGTCAAGCGGCTATTGCTTGCGTGCATACACCGAGCAGAACGATACTGCGATCCGCATCATGCATTCGTCGAGTTGGGCATTCCGTCCGGGCGCGATAGTGCGTTGCCCCGGTCCATCGGGGAAATCACAGACATTCACTCGGTGACCTAGGGAGTCGATTAGGTCCTGAGACGGCAGCTATCCTTGAATGCTTGCCAAAGGCCGACGGTTGCAGATCCACCCATCCGAGGAACCCCGCCATACCCCCTAAACGAAATGCGGCTCGGGCCGTTCGCGCAATTGCTCGTAATGCACCAGCGCCTGTTCCGCGCCTAAAGCGACCGGTTGGCCGTCGCGGAAGGACCATTCGCCGCGGTCGCAATCCTCGGCGCGGACATAGCCGTTGATGTAGAAGCGGCGCAGGTGGGTGGCGGTGTTGGTGCCCGAGGCATGGACCAGATACGGGCTCCACAAAGCGATGTCGCCGGGTTCGAGGATCAGGTCGACTTGGTCTTCGGGCGACAGGCCCGCCGCGTCGAGCGCGCTGTCTTCGGGCGAGCGGCCGAGCGACGCGGCGGGGTCGAGCGGCAGCGCTCCGCGCGTGTGGCTGCCGGGGATGAAGCGCATGCCGCCGCTGCCCGGATTGTGCGGATCGATCGCGAGGCCGGTTTGGACGTAAGAGCTGCCGAGATTGCGATACGCTTCGGCCGGGCGGCGCGATTTCGCGTCCTGATGCCAGGCAAAATCGCCGCTGCGATCGGGCAGTTTCCAATGCAGCTGGTTGATGATCTGTTTGATGTCGCGCCCGATCAGCGGCTCCAGCAGCGTGGCCCAGCGCGGATCGAGCCGCGTCTGGTTCAGTAGCGCGACATGGTAGGACGGCCATTGCACCATCGGCACATGCGGCGCGCCGTCGGGGCCGGGGCGGACGGTGTAGAACAAATTGCCGTGGCGGAAGCTCCGGCCATGCGCCACGCCTTCGGCATACACCTGATCCATGGCCGCGCCGATCGCGGCGACCTCGGCGGGGGAAAAGAATCCGCGCACGATGGCGTAGCCATGGGCACGAAAGTCGGCGACATAATCGGTCATTACCCGTCTCTCAGTTTTGCGATGCGATCAGGAGCAACGCTGCATCCATCGCCTTGATCGCGCTCGCACCATCGGGAACGTCATTGGCATAAAGCGCCATCGTCAGCGTGCGCCCGCTCTTGGCGACCATATAGCCGGACAGCGCGTTGGTGGCGTTGAGCGTGCCCGTCTTGGCGAACACTTTGTGGTCAAGCGCGCTGCCGGCAAAGCGGCGCGCCAGCATGCCTTCGCCGCCAACCGGCAGCGTTGCACGCCAAGCGGTGCCCCACGGTTGCGCGCTCACCCAGCGTAGGAAGGTGATTACGCCGCGCGGGGTCACCCGGTTATAGCTCGACATGCCCGAGCCGTCCGAAAAGTCGAACGCCACGCGCGGCACACCCGCCTCGGCGAGCATCGCGCGCACGGCGACCTGGCCATCGGCGATCGATCCGCTGCCGTTTTTTATGGCGATCCGGCGCAGCATCAGTTCGGCATGGAGGTTCTGGCTGACCTTGTTGATGAGCGTCAGATCCTCAATCAACGGCGGGGGTGTCAGTCGCGCGAGCGGTGTCGCCGCAGGAGCCCGTGCTGCGGGCGCGCTACCGCGCATTGCGGGGTCGTCGCCCGGCCCGACCGGGCGATGGCGCACGCTGACGTTGCCCGTAACGCGGACGCCGCGCGCGACCAGCATATTGCGCAGCATCCATGCAGCATGATGCGCCGGATCGTCGATGCCGAGGCGCAATTGCTCGGGCTTGCTACTAACCCCGATCGTCCCGCCGAGCCGCACAACCGTGGCGTTGGGCGCGCGGTCGAAGGTGATCGCGGTTGCCCCCGTCGCCGCCGTCAGCGCGCCATTTTCGACGGCGTAATAGGGCGGCAGCGTCACGGTCGGCGGGCGACCCGGCGTGGTCGGGGTCACGGTCACGGGCAGTTCGTTGTCGTCGAGCGTCAGGGCGGAACTTGCCGTGCCCGATTTGGTCGGGATGTTGTTCCAGCTCATCCCCGGGCTCCAGCGCTGGTCGGGATACAGGCTGTCATCGCCGACGACGTCGTGCACCACGCGCGCCTTTGCGGCAACCGCATCGGCGAGCGTCGCAAGACAATCGACCGTGCAGGCGGGCGCGCTCGACAGGCGCGCATCGCCATGGCCTTCCAGGATCACGTCGCGCTGGTTGCCGGTCTGGTCGATCCGCACCGCCGCGCCGCCCGTTTCGTCGGGCCGGTCAAGCTCGCCTAGCGACCAGAAGGCGGCGGCGGTGGTGAACATCTTGGTGTTGGACGCGGGGATGAAGCGCTGATCGGGGTTGATCGCGATGATTTCGGTGCCGGTCTCGTCCACCACGACCAAGCCAAAGCGCGTGCCGGGGCTGGCGTTGCGCAACGCATCCTCGACCCGGCTCTGCAATGCGGATTGGGCATGGAGCGCTGTCGGCAGGGCGGCGACAAGCAGCAGGGTAAAGGGCGGGACGAGGGCGCGGTGCATTCCCGCAGCCTAGGACCAATTGCGCGACAAACAATGCAGTGCGGCACATACAGAGCGTTGCCCCCGGTATAACCGTTGCGCATGATCGTGGCGATCGCCGGTTGTCGGCACCGCCATGCGGCTTCACAATGTCGCTATGACACGGCGCATCGCATTGGGGGTGGGGCTTTGCGCCCTGCTATTGGCTCAACCGGCAATGGCCGATAATCTGGCCGCGACCTTGGCTTTGCCGATTGCGAGCGGGCTGGTCGGTGCGGCGGACACGCCGCGTTTCGCCTGGGTCGAAAATGCGGGCGGCGTGCGCAATATTTGGGTGTCGGCGGGGGGTAGGCCTGCGCGCGCGATCACGGCGTTCACCGACGATGACGGGCAGCAACTGTCCGATCTCGCGCTGACGCGGGATGGCGCAAGGGTCGCCTTTGTGCGCGGTGGCGACCCCGAATTTCCCGATGGCAGCATCCCCAATACCGCCGCCAGCGCGACCCCGCCCAAGCAACAGCTTTTCATAACATCCGCCACAGGCGGCGTGGCGGAACTGGTGGGCGAGGGCCACGCCCCCGTCTTCGCGCCGGATGGCGAGCGGCTGGCTTATACGCGCAAGGGCGAAATCTGGCTGTGGAGCCGGACGGCGGGGGCGCGGCGTGTGGCGTCGGTTGTTGGCGAGGTTTCGCGGTTGGAATGGTCACCAGAGGGTAGCCAGCTCCTGTTTGTCGATGAACGCGGCGACCATAGCTTCATCGCCTTGCTCGATGTCGCGGCCCGTGGAGAGGCGCGGTTGCGCTATCTCGATCCTGGCCTCGGCTTTGGGGTCGACCCGTGTTTTGCGCCCGATGGCAAGAGCATCGCCTATATCCGCTTCGTCGATCCTCCCGCCACCGCCACAGACAATAGCGGCCGCTATTGGTCGATCCGCAGCGTCGAGCTTGCGACCGGCAGCGCGCGAACGCTATGGGCGGCACCGACAGGTGCTGGCGGAGCCTATGCCGGAACGCGTGCGCGCAATCTGTTCTGGACGACGCACGGCACAATCGTCTTCCCGTGGGAGCGCAGCGGTTGGCTGCATGCTTACGCGCTGGATCCGGTGCGCGGCACCGCGCGCGATCTCACGCCCGGCGCATTTGAGCTAGAGAGTTTCCTGTTGTCGTCCGATGGCAAGGCGCTGGTCTATGCCGCCAATGCCGGGGATCTCGAACGACGTCACATCTGGACGGTGCCCCTTGCCGGAGGCGCAGCGACGCGGCTGACGAAAGGCGCGGGCAGTGAAACGATCCCTACCTTCGCCGGAACGACCCTGGCTGTCCTGGCGACCAGCGCCACGCAACTTGCGCATCCTGCTCTGGTCGGCGACGCGGTCGCACCGCTGCATGATGCGCCCTCGGTTGCCGGGTTTACAGTACCCGAAACGGTAACCTTCACGGCGGAGGATGGCGTGCTGGTCCACGCGCAGTTGTTCCACGCGCGCGGCCCCGGCAGGCATCCCGCATTGGTCTATGTCCATGGCGGCCCGCGTCGGCAGATGCTGCCTGGCTTCAACAGTTCTTATTATTATTCGAACGCCTACATCCTGAACCAGCATTTCGCGGCCAAGGGCTATGATGTGCTGTCGGTCAATTATCGCAGCGGCACCGGGTACGGTCACGATTTCCGCGAAGCACCAGGCCAGGCGCGCGGCGGTGCCTCCGAATATCGCGATGTGCAGGCAGCGGGCAAATGGCTGGCGGCGCGCAGCGATGTCGATCCGGCGCGGATCGGGATTTGGGGCGGGAGCTGGGGCGGGTATCTGACCGCACTGGCGCTGGCCCGCAACAGCGATCTGTTCGCCGCCGGGGTGGATTTCCACGGCGTCCACGCAATGGTTCGCCCAGTCGAGAAGACGCTGTCGCCCGATGCCGAGGCCGCGGCGCATCAGTTGCAATGGCAATCCTCGCCGCTCGGCGCGATCGCGTCGTGGCGCTCACCGGTACTCCTCATCCACGGCGACGACGACAAGAGCGTGGACTTCTACCAGTCCCTGTTGCTCGCGCGCGAACTCACCGCGCGGCAGGTGCCGTTCGAACAGCTCGTCTTTCCCGATGAGCGGCATGATTTTTTCCGCTACGCCGACTGGCTGGCGAGCTATCGGGCAACCGATGATTTTCTGGATCGCACGCTCATGCACAAGGTGACGCAATGAAGTGGGGTGCGGCGTTTCTTGTCTTGTCGTCGATCGCAACGGCGTGCGCTGCGGCGGGCCCCGACGATGCGGTGCTGATCCGTGGCGCACGGGTGTTCGATGGCAGCGGCGCGCCCGCTATCGTCGGCGACGTGCTGGTGCGCGGGGATCGCATCGTCGCGGTCGGCCCGCATCTGCGCAAACCCCGCAGCGCGCGCAGCGTGGATGCGCGGGGCCTTACGCTGATCCCCGGATTGCACGACCTTCACACGCATTTGCGCTCGCCCGGTTACGATGCGCCCGATGATCTGGGCAAAGCCTATGCCGGTTATTTGCTCGCGGGTGTGACCTCGGTGAACGACTATTCGGTGTCGGGCGAAATGATTGCGCCGATCCGCCAAATGGTCGCGTCCGGTGCGGTCGCGGCTCCGCACCTCGAACTGGCGGTGCGCGTCGGCGTGCCGGGCGGGCATGGCACCGAATATGGCTGGGGTGCCTTCTTCACGCTGCAGGCCGCAACTCCCGCCGCCGCGCATGTCGCGATGGCGACCGCGCTGCCGTACCAGCCCAATCTCATCAAGGTCTTTGCCGATGGCTGGCGCTATGGGCGCGACAGCGATCTCAACAGTATGAACGTGCCGACGCTGGCTGCAGTCGTGGCGGATGCGCACAAGGCCGGTCTGCCGGTCATCACGCATACGGTAACCGTGCAGGGCGACCGCGTCGCCGCGATGGCCGGAGTCGATGCCGTGGGGCACGGGGCGGGGGATGCGCCGATCGATGACGATCTGATCGGGCTGATGAAGGCGCATCACACCGCCTATATCCCGACATTGGTGGTATATGAGCCGCAGCAGACCCGCCGTTTCGAACCCGACGAGCAACGCGCGCTGACGCCGCCTGAGGCGGCGTTCGAAGCAAGCCATGCCGCGCAATCGTCCAAGCCGGTCGCGGCTTATGATGCGAAGCGCTGGGCGATCATGCAGGACAATGTCCGGCGGCTGAAAGCGGCAGGGGTGCGTATCGGCGTCGGCACCGATGCCGGGATCGAGGGTGTGTATCACGGGCCCGGCACGCTCCGCGAGATCTGGTGGCTGACCAAGCTGGGCTTCACCCCCGCCGAGGCGTTGGTCGCTGCGACCGCGACCAGCGCGGATATCCTGGGGCAGTCGGCGGACAACGGACGGATTGCGCCGGGCCAGCGCGCCGATCTGGTGCTGATCGCGGGGCGGCCCGACGAGCGCATCACCGATTTGTGGAAGGTCGCGCGGGTGTTCGTGTCGGGACGCGAGGTCGCGCTCGCGCCGCTGCGCGCGCTGGTAAACGGGGCGGCACCGACTCCGCTGCCGGTGCACAACATGCCGGGGCCAATTGACACGGGCGGGCGGGGTGACGGCCGCACCGACCTCGATACCCTGCCGGTTGAGAGCACCGATTCCGGCGTCGACCATAGTCATCTCGACTTCGTCCGGCCGGGGAGCGACGATCCGAAGTCTGCCGATCGGCCCGTCTTTCTGATCGCGCACATGGGGGCCAAGCCGCGTCCGTTCGCGCAACTGGTGCTGCCGCTCACGCAGGGTGCGGTGCAGCTCGCCGATGCGCGGGGTTTCACGGGCGTCGCGTTCGATGCGCGCGGTAGCGGGCGCTACGATTTGTTGTTCGACAGCTATGCGATCAACGATGATGACTGGTTCCGCACCGGCTTCGAAGCAGGGGAGGTCCGCCGCACCTTCCACATCCCGTTCAGCGCCTTTGCCAGCCGTGACGCGAAGGCTCAGCTCGATCTGGCGAAATTGCGCGCGCTGATCGTGCGGCTTGAGGGCAAGCCCGGCGGCAAAGCGTGGCTGCAACTCGACAATATCCGCTTCTATCGGGAACGCGCGAGCGACGACCGCGCCGCGCCGCTGCCAGCACCCGGAACCCGCAATCCGCAACATTATAGCGAAACCAACTGACGCTTAAGGACAGGTTCCGGCGGGCGGGCGATGCGGCAGGGCGCGTCCTGCCGCACGGCCCGTCAGCTTGCCGCCGTCCATCGCGAGGACGCCGTTGACCAGCACCGTCTGCACCCCGACCGCCAGTTCGGTTGGCTGTTGATAGGTTGCGCGCGGCGCATAGCGGCGCGGATCGAACACCACCACGTCGGCGAACGCACCGGCTTTCAGGTGCCCGCGTCCGGTAAGGCCGAAGGTATCGGCGGTCAGCGACGAACTGCGCTCGATCATTTCGCGCAATGTCAGCACGTGATCGGCGACGACGTATTTGGCGTATTTGCGCGCGAAGCTGCCATAAACGCGCGGGTGGCCGGGCGATGCGTCGGAATCGGTCATCACCCAAGGCTGGCGCATGAAGGCGGCGATGTCGGCCTCGCTTTGGTTGAAGGAAATGACGCCGGGATCGCCGACGCGGATCACCGCGATCGCGGCGGTGATGGGGTCGGTCTTGGTCGCCACCGCGACCTCCGCAAGGGTCCGATTGCGTTCGGCACCTTCCGTGATCAACAGCTTGGTCGGCCCGCCGCGTTTGCGCATGTTTTCGGCCATGTCGGTGCGCAATCGCGTGGCCTGCGCGGGGTCGTCGAAGCGTGCCAGCATCGCTTTGCGGCCACCATCCTGCGCCCATAACGGAACCAGCGAGGCGACCATGCTCGAGCCGCTGGCCGACCACGGATATTGGCTCGCGGTGATGTTCAGCCCCGCCGCGCGCGCCGCCGCGATCCGCGCGATCACCGCCGGGGCCTGGCCCTGCACATCCACGCCGAGCGCCTTGATGTGCGAGACATGCGCCGGAATATGCGCGGCGCGCGCTATCTCAATCTCTTCGTCGATCGCCGCCAACAGTCCGACGGTGTAGCTCGACTCATCCCGGATATGGCTGTCGTAAAAGCCGCCCCGCTTGCCCGCTTCAGCGGCGAGCGCGACGACCTCATCGGTCTTGGAAAAGCTTTGCGGGGCATAGAACAGCCCGGTCGAAAGCCCGATCGCGCCCTGGCACATCGCGCTTGCGACCAGCGCCTGCATCTGGCCCAGTTCCTGCGGAGATGGCGCGCGCTTGGCCTCGCCGATCACGCGCTGCCGAATCGTGCCGAAGCCGGTGTATGTGGCATAATTGATCCCGACCGGGCGCGTCTGCGCGCTGGCCAACACGCGGCCGACATCGATCTCGCCGCCGCCGTCATTGCCGATGAACGCGGTCGTCACGCCCTGCATCAGGAACATTGGGATCAGCCGCTTGGCGGGATCGTCCGACGCCAGATCGTCCCCCATATGCGTATGCGGGTCGATAAAACCGGGCGCGACGATCATGCCATGCGCGTCGATCACGCGCGTGGCGGCGCGCACCACGTGCGGGGCGACCTCGACGATGTGATCGCCCTCGATCGCGACATCGCCGACGAACGGCGCGTCGGACCCGGTGTAGATGGTGCCGCCGCGCACGATCAGGTCGGCGGAAGGCGGAGCCGAAGCGCCGACCGCGGCGAGCGCCACGCCGACCAATAACCCGATCCGGCCGATGTTCATGGCGTACCCCAAAAGCCGGGGGGCGGTGGCGACAATATGCCCCCGATATCCGTCACCCCGCCCTCACGATCCTCTGCCAGCCACAAGGGCCCGTCAAGATCGACAAAATCGGACAGCATTGCGACGTGCAAGGCGGGTGCGATCGAGAGTGAGGAACTGACCATGCAGCCCGTCATCAACCCCAGGCCGCGCGCGCGAGCACCGTGCGCGAGCGCAAGCGCGGCGGTCAGCCCGCCCGCCTTGTCGAGCTTCACGTTGACGCACTGATAGCGCGCGGCAACCCGATCGAGATCGTCGGCGGTGTGAACCGATTCATCGGCGCAAATCGGCACTGCCGGGGAAAAATCGGCGAGCCACGCATCCGCGCTGGCGGGCACCGGTTGCTCGAGCAGCGCGACGCGGAGTTCGACCAGCAGCGGCTGCATCGCTTCGAGCAGGGCGCGGTCCCAGCTCTCATTGGGGTCTACGATCAGCGTGGCATTGTGGGCCACGGAGCGAACCGCGCGAAGTTGCTCAGCGGGATTTTCGTGGTTCACTTTGACCTTGATCAGCGGCGCGGCGGCGATCAGCGCTGCCGCCCGTGCCATCGCCGCAGGGGTGTCGATGACGACCGTCAACGCGTTTGGCATTGATGTGAGGTCGGGGCCATCGATCATCGTCGCGACCGCGCGGCCCGAGCGCTTTGCTTCCAAATCCCATAAGGCGCAGTCGATCGCATTGCGCCCCGCGCCCGGCTGCAGCAGGCCGAGCAGATCCTCGCGATCCGCGCCGCCCTCGATCGCATCGCGTACGTGCGCGATCTCGTCGAGCGCACTCGCGACGCTCTCGCCATAGCGCGGGTAGGGGACGCCCTCGCCGTGACCGACATGTCCGTCCTGCATGATCGATACGGTGATCACGTCCGCCGCGGTTTTCACCCCGCGCGCGATGCGAAACGGCGTGTGCAACGCAAAGCGGTCGTGCCGCGCCTCAAGCGTGCGGGGCATAGAGCGCATCGATGATGGACTCGACGCCGAAGGCGATCGGGTCGGTACAGGGCAGGCCGAGCATATCCTCGGTCCGTTCGCACAGCGCCCGCGCCGCCGCTGCATCCAGCGCAGAGGTGTTGAGACACACGCCGATCGCCCGCACGCCCGGGCTGGTCAGGCGCGCAACCTGCAGATTCATCGCCAGGCATTCCGTCAGCTCGGGCAGGGCGCGTCCGGGCAGACCGCGCATGTGCGCACGCCCCGGTTCGTGGCAGAGCACGATCGCCTCGGCCTGCGCGCCGTGCAGCAGGCCGGTCGAGACACCCCCGAAGGAGGGATGGAAGAGCGACCCTTGCCCTTCGATCACATCCCAACCGTCATCGTCGCGCGCGGGTGAGAGCTGTTCGATCGCCCCCGAGATGAAATCGGCGACCACGGCATCGACCGGTATGCCGCCGCCTGCGATCAGGATCCCGGTCTGGCCCGTCGCCCGGAAATCGGCGGCGATGCCGCGCGCGCGCAGCGCTGTGGTCAAAGCGAGCGTCGCGTACATCTTGCCGACCGAACAATCGGTGCCGACCGTCAGCAACCGGCGACCGGCGCGTGGATACCCTGTCCCAACCACCAGATCCGCAGGCGGATCGCGCACGTCGAACAGAGTGAGGCCGCGCTCGCGAGCGAGCGCGGCAAGCCGTGGCACGTCGCGCAAGCGCTGGTGCAGTCCGGCGGCGACGTTCATCCCGGCTTCCAGCGCGGCAACCGCATCCGCGATCAGATCCGCTCCCATCGTCCCGCCCGAATTGGCGATGCCAAGCACCAGCGTGCGTGCGCCAGCGCTTGCGCCTTCGGCAATCGTCAGGCGCTTGATCCCGAGCGTCAGCGGGCAATCGTCATACCGAAACTCTCCGACGCAGTCGTCCGGGCGGAAAGTGGCGAGGCCGCGCGACGTCTTGATGCCGATCGGGTCGGCGCTATGGCCGAGATAGAGCAGATAAGGTCCGGGTATCATGCGGGCCACCGTATCGGCAGCGGCTACCGCCACAGCATAGCGAGTGGATCACCCGGCATAGCCTGTCGTTATGTCGTCCGCTTCAGGCGGCGTCGATAACCCGCGCCAGCGTCTTGAGAAAATCGGTGGCGAGCGCGGTCGGCGGGCGGTTGAGCAGGAACATCGCATGGACATCGAACGCCAGTTGCGGCTTCAGCGGCCGCACCGATAGACCGGGGCTGAGCGAAGCCTGCGCGGTGAAGCTATCGACCACCGTCATCCCCACGCCCTGCCGCACCAGCGCGGTGGCGATATAGAAGGTCCGCGCCGACACCACTTCGTCAAGCTCGAGGTCGAGCCGCTGCAATTCCTGGGTGAACAACTGCCCGATCGGACCGCTCGCGGCCAGGCTGATGAAGCGTTTGTCGCGCAGGCACTCGAGTTCGAGCCGTGGTGGCGCGTCGGGCATGTCCTGTTCGCGATACAGCACGACGAGTTCGCCCTCGCCGAGCCAGCGATGCCCGATCGGTGCGGCTGGCGGCACCGCATAGGCGATCGCGATGTCGGTTTCGCGTTCGTAGAGTTTGCGCAGCAAATCGTCGTGATGGACCGTCTGCAGGTCGAATTGGACCGTCGGATGGCTGCGCAGAAAACTCGCCACCGCAACGGGCAGCGCGTCGAGCGCGAGCGACGGCAGTGCCGACACCCGCAAAACTCCGCCGGTGCCGCGCTTTAGATTGCGGCTGGCCTCGCGCAGCGCATAAACGCGGTCCTGAATTTCGCTGACCTCGGCGAACAGGGTGTGTGCGTCTTCGGTCGGCACGAGACGCCCAGTGCCGCGCTCGAACAGCGGAAAACCGAGCAGCGACTCGGCATGACGCAGCGTCTTGGAAACCGACGGCTGCGAGATGTTGAGCGCCCGCGCCGCAGCACTGACCGAGCCATTGATATAGACGGCGTGAAAGATTTCGATGTGACGCAGGTTCATGACGCAACACCCTGTGCGAGCGCTTCTTCGCTTCGGCTATAGGCGGAGCGCGCGCCGGGATCGACGGGTACGTCGGTCGCGAAATAGGCGACACCGTTGCCGTGCTGTGGATCGATCCACAGCCCCGATTTCAGCCCATAGGCATCCCCCAAATGCCCCCAACGCGCCCGTCCATCGCCAAAGGGATCGTCGCGGCAGCCTGCGACCGGCGTCGCGAGAAACGCGACCGCCAGGCCATAACGGCACATTTGCCCGTGCCAGGTGTCGCCATTGCTTCCCGCACCGCTATCGCCGTTCCATGTCCATTGCGGGGTCTCCAGCAAATGGACCGAGCGCTGGGTGAGGATGCGCACTCCGTCGATCCGCCCTTGGTCGAGCAGCATCCGTCCGATCCGGGCAAGACCGCGCGCGGAGATATAAAGCCCGCTTTGCGGCGCAAAGGTCGCGCCGTTTCGGCCCGCGCGCCAAAGGGATAGATCACAACTGCCGTCGCGGGCTGGCGTGACCGGGCAGGGCGGGCGCGCACCGTGATTGTCGTCGCGCGTTACCGACCCCGAACGATATTGAACGACGACGCGCGCCACCGTGCGGTCCGAACAGGTGACGAGATTGTAGCAGGCATCCAGTTTCATCGGTGCGAACACGAGCCGCTGCATCAACCGGTCGAAGCGTTCGCCAGTGGCCCGTTCCATCACCGCCGCGATCACTGGAAAATTCAAATTGGTATAGCGAAAATAAGCACCGGGCGCGTGCGCGGTATCCCACACTTTCGGGTCGGCCAACACGCTGCCGAGATCGGCGTCGAGCGGCAGGACATAGTCGACGCCGTCGGTCAGGCTCGAGCGGTGGGACAGCAACAGGCGCAGGGTGATCGGTCGGTCGGCAAAGGCCGGGTTGTGCAGCGGATAGCCGAGCAGTTCCGACACATCGGCATCGAGATTGAGTCGGTGCTGCTCGACCAGGCGCAGGACGGCAATCGCTGTGACCAGTTTGGAGATCGACGCAATCCGAACCGGGTCGTCCGCGCGCAGTGTTCTGGCTCCAGCGACATCGGCCAGACCCGAAACTTGTACCGTCCGCTCCCCGCGTCGATCAAAGGTTACCCGCGCCGCCGCGACCGGCTGATGGAGGCTCGCGGCGAGCAAAATCAACGCAGAGATCATATCATTTGGGCATCCCGTTCAGGCCACTCGCCTGGCGCAGTGCCGCGCCGTCGAGCCGATACCCGTCCAGAAAGACGGTGTGGACATGGCGCAGGTTGCCGAGCGCCGCCGACACATCGCCATCGACCAGCACGATATCGGCGGTCTTGCCCACCGCGATCGATCCCGTCCGGTCGTCCATGCCGGTCATCCGTGCGGGAATGATGGTTGCGGTCTGCAGCGCTTCGGCATTGCTCAGGCCCGCTTGCTGATACAGTTCCAGTTCGCGCACCAGCTCCAGCCCATAGCCATCGGTCCCGGCGACGATCGGCACGCCCGCCTGGTGGAGTTTGCCGACCAGATCGACCATCTTGGTGAAGCTCTTGCGAAAGTCGTCGCGCGTCAGGCCACCGAACAAGGGATATCCGCCGATTTTCCAGCCGCGGACGACGCTCGGCGGCGCAACGTCGGCGAAGGGCGCATATTCGGGCGAGATCGCGCTGCCATCCGACGTCATCAACGGTTCCCATACCGTCAGCGTCGGATCGATGATCGTATGGCGTTTCGCAAGTTCAGCATAAAACGCCGTCATCGCCGGGGAATCGAGATCGACGTCCTTTCCGTATTTGGCCGGACCCTCAAGGCGTGCGGCGGTATTGGCCTTGTCGACCACGTCTTGCGGCATCGCCTGCATCAGGATGAAGTTGATGTGGGTCACTTCATCATATCCCGCGCGCACCGCGTCGAGCGGGCGCATACCGGCAGGTACGTGACCGTGGACGTGCAACCCCAGGCGATGCGCTTCGGCCGCTGCGGGCGCGATCCAGGCAGGATTCATCGAGGTGTAGAATTTGGCACCCCAGAGCCCTGCGGCCTTGATCTTGTCGACGGCAGCGACCGCCTCTGCCGCTGACGACACCGTCAGCGCACCCTGCGCGGCGAGGGGATCCTTGCGATCGATGATGACCGAGACCTTGCCGTCCGGGGCCAGCAAATCGCCAGCTGCCCGCCGTTTGTAGATGCTGAGCGCCTCGTCGATCATCGATCCGGGGCTGCGGTAATTGGTCATGCCGGTGGCGACGTTCTGCAGCAGGTTCCAGTCATCGCCGACGTGCTGATGCGAATCCCACAGGCCCGGGGTCAGCGTCTTGCCGCGTCCGTCGATTACGGTTGCGCCAGTGGGAGCGGCGATCGATCCCGCAGCGCCGATCGCCGCGACCTTGCCATCCGCGATCAGCACCGCGCGATCCGCAATGTAGCGCCCGGCGACCGAATCGAACATCAGCACATGGTCGATCAGCGTTGCGGTGCGATTGGCCTTGCTCAGAAAGCGATGTGCGACCTCGCGCACCATCGCGGCGGTCGCCTTGTCTTGAAGGTCCTTCAGCTTGGGGCCGTTCTTCTCATAGCCTTCCGGCAACATCGAAATGACGCCGGCATTGCCGAACAGGCGATTGTCGCTGTCGAGCCACACGGGGGAGGGCGCGAAGCCATATCCCGTCAGAAAGGCGAGCTTGATCGTCTTGGGCCCTTGCGGCCCCTCGACCTGTGTCGTCTGCCCGATCGCGATCCTGGCATGGCCCGTCGGGAGCAAGTCGATGCCCTTGGCACCCGCCGCGACAAGCGAATCGATATCGAACTCCCCGGCGAGCGGCGGGCCGCCATAAGTATTATAATGCTTGTTGGCGAACGGCGCGGAGCCGGAATCGATCACCGTCTTCCAGTCCGCCACCCCGTTCGGAGCAACCGTGAAGGTTTCCGTGGCATCCCCGGAATCGGTAAAGCCGCGAATGGCGATCGTGGTGGGGCGTCTGGTGGGATCCAGCGTGACCAATTCGTCGGTCTCGGTGACCCAACCGCGCAGCGACATCGACATGCGATAGGCGATGCGCCCGTCGGGCATCGTCCACGACCAGATGTCGCCATGCTTTCCGGCGATCGAGCTGATAGTAAAGTGCCGCGCGCCGGGGGGCGGAACCAGCAATTGTTCCTTTGGCGTCGGTGCCGCTCCGGCGATCGAAGCGGTCGCCGCGAGCAATGTCGCAAGGATCAGTCGGCGCATACAGGTTCCCCCCAAGAAGCGGGGAGAGTGCCAACTCGACGCAGTCAGCGCAATGCTCGCCCATGCACAAAGTGGGCGGCGGTCGTCATCGCGGCCTTGGAGGCGGCCACCGGCCAGATCCACAGCCCGTCCCCGCGATCGCAAGGACGGGCTGTGGCGGCTGAAGCCGGGCTTAGAATTCGGCGCTGATGCCGAAGGTGAAGGTGCGGCCGCTGGTCGTATAGACCTCGGTACGCTGGGCGACTGCATCCAGCGACTGCACGATCGGTTCGTTGGTGATGTTGATGCCCTCGGCGATCAACCGGACGCCTGGGCGCAGGTTGATATGGGCCTGGAAATCGACATTGTTGGTCCCGCGAATGCCATCGCCGCTATTGTCGATGGCGTTGCCGGCACCGGTCAAATAGCTGCTGCGATAGGCATCGGAAACGCGCACGCCCCACAGCTTGTTCTCGTAATATAAGGTGGCGTTTGCCGCCCATTTCGAGAGATTATAGAGCGGTATGACCTTCGGCACGTTGTTGTAATAGGCGGTCTGATGCCCGTCGAACCACGTTCCGTTGACCACAGCGCCAAGATTTTTGAGCGCGCCGGGCAGAAAGGTGAAGTCGTGCTGGACTGCTACCTCGATACCCTTGATGTCGGCACCAGCGCCGTTGACCGGCTGGCTGACGTCGAACAAGGTGTTCGCGTCCTCGCCTTGCACCAGCAGGGAAAGCGGCAAGCCGGTCTGGCCATAGGGGATTTGCTTGGTGGACGAACTGATGAAGCTGTCCATGCTCTTGTAGAAGAAGCCGACCGAGGCAAAGCCGCTGCGACCCATATAATATTCGACTGACCCCTCGACCGAGGTTGCCTTGAACGGTTTCAGAAACGGATTGCCGAGGCTCAGGCTGCCGCCATTGGGGCGCGTGGTGATCGACCCGGCCGCCGCCAGATCGCCCAGGGCGGGGCGATTGACGTTGCGGCTGGCGCTAAGCCGAACGACCACCGCTTTGGCAACGTCGAGCGCCAGATTGGCCGCAGGCAGGAAGCCGTGGCTGTTGGTGCGGATCGCAACCGGCGTGAAGCCCGCGCCAGTCGCCAGATGCCCCGACGACAAAAGGTCGGTCGAGTAATACCGCACGCCAGCATTGGCCCGCAGCCGCATCCCGGCCACGATCGTGTCGAGATCGAACTGGGCGAAGCCTGCGCCTGTCTTTTCATCGACGCGGTAATCGCTGCCCGCCTGGAGATTGGCAGCGGTCAGGTTCCGATTGTCCCCGATATAGCTGTAAACCCCATCGACGTTGCCGACGATGTATTGAATCAAGGTATCGGGCGTGACGGTCTGTTTTAGAGTGTTGGGGATGGCGATGTCGGCGGGCACGTTGTGGAACACCTTGTTCACCCACGTATAGCCGCTGTTGATGAAGTGCTTATACTCGCCGCCTGCCTTGAAGGTGAGCGCTTCATTCAGCGTGTAGGCTGCTTGCAGCTTCCCATTGGCATATTGGTTGGTGATCTTGTTTTCCTGAACGTCGAGCCGCTGCACCGCCCAGTTGTTCGGATCAGTGATATCCTTACCGTAGGTGTTGACCGGGATGGTCGGGCGATCGTCATAGCTGAACGGAGTGTTCTTGAGCTCCATGAACACCTTGTCGAACACGGGCTGGCCGAAATCCGATTCCTCATAGCCGCCAAGCGCACTCAGCGTCAGCCGGTCGGTCAGCTTCCAGCTGGCATTGGCAACGCCCTGGTAAAAGTCGGTCCGGTTCTGGACGATATGATGCTCGGAGCGCAGATCGATGCCGGTGAAGCTTGCCGCGCGCAGCGTATTGGTGCTGTCGATCACGGCGCTCTGGATCACCTGGGCTCCGGTGATCGAGGTCCCGGTCAGCGCGTTGCTTCCAGCCGTTGCCAGCGCATAATCGTCGCGATGGTCCCACAGCCGACCGTACAGAAAATCGACGTCGAGTTTGAACGCGTCGCCCGGATGATATTGCACCGACGAGGTGATGCCCAGCCGCTTGCGGTCGGTATACCAGGACGATGGTGACTGCGCGGTCGGCTGGTAGACGCCCGAAAGAAGGTTGGCGCGCGTCGCCGCATCGATGTTCGGGCCGATATTGGCGGCACCATATTTGGTGAGGCCCCAACCCCAGTTGCGATAGCCAAACTCGTTATTCTTGATCTGGCTGTAGGCAACCGAGACAAGCGCGGCGAGATCGCCCCAGCGATGCGAGACGAGGCCAACCACGCGCGGCGTGACGCCGCTGGTGTTGTCATTGGTCTGGCCCTTGGCGGAAACGACCAATTTATTGCCCGTGTCGAAGGGCTTGGCGCTGGTCAGTTGCACCGTCCCGGCAATGCCGCCTTCATCCTGTTCTGCCGAATAGGATTTCTGGACCGACACGCGGTTGAACAATTCCGATGCGAACAGGCTGTAATCGAACGAGCGCGAGCGGGTGACGCCGCCGCGATTGTCCATTCCCGAAGCGGTGTTGCCGAGCACTTCCATGCCGTTCAATTGCGTGCGTGTGAAATCGGCCCCAAGCCCGCGCAGCGCGATCTGGCGGCCTTCGCCACTGTCGCGGGTGATGGTGATGCCGGGAATGCGCTGCAGCGACTCTGCGAGGTTCAGGTCGGGAAAGGCGGCGATATCGGTGGCGACGATGTCGTCCTCATTGCCAACCGCGCGGCGCTTGAGGTTCTGCGCTTCGGTAAGGCTGTGCCGATAGCCGGTCACGATGATGTCGGTTCCCTCGCCGACCGAGCGATCCGGCAGGGCTGCGCCCGGAAGTGCAGCATCCTGTGCGGCGACCTTGACCAATGCCGGATGGACCGGGGCCGCCGACATCGGTTTCAGAATGGCGACGCCGCCCTGGAAGGTCACGCCAAGGTTGGTGCCGCGCAGCAGATGATCGAGCGCGATGCGCGCGCTATAGGTGCCGCGGACGCCAGCCGTACGACGGCCGCTGACGGCGTCGGGTGCGACCACCACTTGCACGCCGGTCGCTTGCGAAAAGCGGGAAATGGCGGTGCGCAAATCGGACGGCGCTATGTCGAAGCGCTGCTCCTGGCGAAGGACGGTCGTCTCCGCCGGTCGTGCCTGTGCCATAGCAGGTGTCGCAATCGCGATCGCCAGTGCCATGCCTGAAATACCCCGAAAGTGTTGCATGATGTTCCTCCGCTCGGACGCCCCTGCGCCTCGAACGGAAGACGGGTTCCCCGCCGGATCAGGACAAAAGAATTTTGTTGCAGTGCAGCGTCATTGTGATGACATTTTGGTGTCACGCGACGCGGCCGGCTTCAGTCGCAATTGTGCGCCCTGATGCACCACGGTGAAGCCATAGGCAGCGCCGATTGCCCCCAGTAACTGTTCGGGATTGTCGAGCTTGAAACGCCCGGACAGCACCAATTTTTCAAGCTGTGGGGGCGGGGCCTCAATCACCGGCCCGCCATGGCGGTTGAGCGCCTCTACCAGATCGCCCAGCCGCATTTCATCGGTGTCGAGCCAGTTATGCCGCCAATCCTGCTGCGTCGGATCGAACCGGCTTGGCGCGCTTGCCGCAGTGCCGTCGAAGCGGGAGCGCCAGCCTGCGGGAACCAGCACGCCGGTGTCGGCACCGCTTGCCCCGAACCGTACGCGTCCGCGAAACACCGCGAGCTTCACTTCGTGATGCGCCAGATCGATGTCGAATGCGGTGCCAAGCACGCGCGTGCTCGATCCGCGCGCGGTGACGACAAAGGGCCGGTCGGGTTCATGCGCCACATCAAAAAACGCTTCGCCCCGGCGCAGCACGACGGTGCGTTGCCGCGCGTCGATCGTGACGTCGAGGGCGGTCGCACCATTCAGTTCGAGCCGCGATCCGTCCGCCAGCGCGACCACGCGCTCTTCGCCGCGTTTGGTCTCATAATGGGTGGCAAGGGCAGGGGCGGTGCCCAGGCGCATCGCCTGCCATGCGCCGCCACCCAGCACGAGCAGCACCGCAGCGGTCGCCCCCGCCGTTGTTAGGGTGCGCCGCCGGGTCTCCCGCATCGCCAGAATATCGGCGTCGGAGAGGCGACCGAACGCCGCCGCTGTCCCGAGCGCCTCCTCCAGCGCCGGGTCGTCAAGCGTTGCCCGGACGCATTCGGCGGTCGCGGCCTGCGGCCCGTGGCCAGTCTCGCCCGACAGGGCGAGGCCCGCAGCTTCCTGCAGCGATGCGCGACGGCTCATCGCGCAGCACCGGGCGGCAGGCCGCGGCGCTCGAGCGCCAAGCGCAAGTCGGCCACTGCGCGCGTACAATGCTTGTCCACCGCCGCAATGCTCAGCTGCAAATCCGCAGCGATGGTCGCGCTCGCGGTGCCGTCGAGTCGGCGGCGCAGAAACACCTCGCGGCGCAGCGGCGGCATCACTTTCAAGGCACGCACCAAAATCTCCACCCGCTGGCGATAGTCCAGCACCTCCTCGGCGCGCGGTCTGGCGCAGACGATCTCGTCGCTGAGGTCGCTGGTCGGCGGCAAGGCGCTACGCTGGCGAAAATGATCGTGCACCAGATTGCGCGCGACCGTGAAGCAAAATGCGGCGGCGTCCGCCACCGGACGGGTGCGGCGATAGTCGTAGAGCCGTACATAGGTTTCCTGGACGATGTCCTCGCCATCGGCATGATGGTTCAGTCGGCCCCCGACAAAGCGCCGGAGCGCCTGGCGCAAATCTGCTTCCTCCTGATCGGCGCGTCGCCGAATCAGGATGGCGGAAATCTCATTCACCGTGCCGCGCCCCTGCAGAGACGCCGACACGCGCGTCGTGGCGCTGTCACTTCGTGCCTCCCTGCCCGGATGTCTTTCCGAGTCTTGGCCGCGTTAGGACAGAAGCATGAAGCGCGCGTGACAATCGCGCGGGCGGCGCTAAAGGGGCCGGCGACCTCTATCGGATCGGACCGGACGATGCGCTTCGTGATGCACCTGGCGGCTTTGGCGGGGCTTGCCAGCGCGACGCCCGCCGCCGTGGCGAATGAACGTCCCGACTTCAGCATCGGCGCGATCGCCGATGCGCAATATGCCGCTGAACCCGATAGTGGTCAGCGGCTCTATCACACGGCCCCCTCCAAACTTGCGGCGGCCGTGGCTGATTTCAACCGGCAGAAGCTGGCGTTTGTCGTCCATCTCGGGGATTTCATCGACCGAGACTGGGAGAGCTATGACGCGTTCCTGCCGGTGGCGGCGAAATTGCGGCATCCCTGGCATTATGTGCTCGGCAATCACGAGTTCGCGATCGACGATGCGCACAAGCCGCTGGTCGCGGGTAAGCTGGGCATGCCAGCGCGCTATTACAGTTTCACCAGCCATAACTGGCTGTTTATTGTCACCGACGGGACCGGGCTGAGCAGCTTTGGCTGGCCAGCGGGCAGCCCCGAATATACGCGCAGCATGGCCGCACATGCGGCGCTGTATGCAGAAAAGCCGCTATGGGACGGCGGCATCGACGACGAACAACTGCGCTGGATCGACGCACAACTCGCCGAGGCCGACCGTCGCGGGATGAAAGCGATGCTGTTCAGCCATTTTCCGCTATTTCCGGAAAATCCGCACAACCTGTGGAACGCCCCGGAGGTCATGGAGGTGATCGAACGCCACCGTTCGGCCAAGGTGTGGCTCGACGGGCACAACCATGACGGCAATTACGGCGAGCATGCCGGAGTTCATTACCTGAACCTCAAGGCGATGCTGGATACGCCGGAGACGGGCTATGCCCGGCTCGACTTCTTCGCGGACCGGGTGGTCGTGCGCGGCGTCGGCCGACAGCCGGATTATGTGCTGCCGCTCCGCCCTTAGCCTTCCTTCGGTGTCGCGCGATTAAATCTGCGGAGTGTTCGTGCGGTCAGTGGCCGATGACCCTGACCAGCGGAGCGACATCTTGCCCGGTCGGCAATTTGCCCGAACTCGACAGACGCTGCGTCGCCTCGTCCCAGTGCAGCGCGGTACCCCCGCTTCCAGTGCGATAGCGATTGCTGACGCCATCGTCGTCATACAGCGTGAAGCTGGTCGAGCGGCCGGGATAGACGCGGATGCTTTCCAGCGGTTGCCGCGTCGCGGTGCTGGGGATCTGCGCGCCCATCGGCAGGATCGACCCGGCACGAACGAATAACGGGATTCGGTCGATCGGCGCGGCGGCGGTTATCGTTTGGCCGCCGTGATACCGTTCATTGGTCCAGTAATCATACCAGTCCGCACCCGCGGGAAGATAGACCGGGCGGCTGGTTGCGCCCTGCTCGGTAACGGGGGCGACGAGGAAGGCGGGGCCGAACATATATTCATCGCCCAGGTCCACGACCTTGGGATCGTCCGGGAAGTCCATGAACAAAGCGCGCATGAAGGGCGCGCCGCTTTCATAGGTGTGACGGCCGAGTGCATAAAGGTACGGCATCAGCGCGTAGCGGAGCTTGAGATACTGGGCGAGGACGGGTTCGGCGGCCTTGCCATATTCCCAGATGGCGGTGGCCGGGCGCTGCCCGTGGATACGCAGCGTCGGCGTGAAGCTATTATACTCAAACCAGCGGACGAACAGTTCGGGATAATCGGTATAGCCGGGTGCCATGGCGGTGGCACCTGCCGGATCGAGCAGGACGGGACGTTCCGCCTTTGGCCCATTGGGCCACTGCCATCCGCCGGTATCGCTGCTCCAATAGGCGATGCCCGATGCCGTCATGTTGAGGCCCGTCGGCACCTGGCGCTTGAGCGCTTCCCACGTTGCCTGGACGTCCGACGACCAGAACAGGCAGCCATTGCGCTGCGTGCCCAGATACGCGGCGCGGCACAGGATCAGGTTGCGCAGATCGGGACGATCCTTCGCCGATCCCTCGGTGACGCTGGCGGTATGCAGCAAGGGGAAGACATTGTGGAACCGGTCGCCGGACCCGATCGAATAGAGATGCCCATCGGGCACGAGGTCCGGCTCGGTCTCGTCGAGCCAGAACCAGTCAAACCCCTGCGAAGCGATATTGTCGCGGATTTTTTCCCAATACCAACGCCGCGCCTCCGGATTGGTGCTGTCGAGCAAGGCTCCGGCGCGATCGGAGCGAATTGGCAGGCCGTCGACCACGCTGCCATCGGCGTCATGCAGCAGCCAGCCCTTGGCGGCGAGCATATTGTAATAGCGCGACTCGCGTTCGAAGCGCGGCCAGACGCTGACGATGCTGCGGAGGCCCATGCGCTTGAGCGTGGCGTTCATCGCCTTGGGATCGGGGAAATAGCTTCGGTCGATGTCGAGCTGCCCCATCCGGGTCCAGTAGAACCAGTCGAGCACCATCACGTCGAGCGGATAGCCGCGACGACGATATCCATCCGCGATCCCGAGCAGTTCGGCCTGCGTCTCGTAGCGCGCCTTGCTCTGGATCAGACCAAAGGCCGCCTTTGGCGGCAGCGGCGTCTGGCCGGTCAGCGTCGCGTACCCCGCGTAGAGTGCGTCCGTGGTGTTACCGGTAATGACGAAAAAGGAGACCCGCTCACCGACCTCCGATTGCCAATGCGTGCTGTTGTACAACCCCGGCGAAACGGTGGTCTGCGATGGATTGTCCCAAACGATGCCATAGCCCTTATTGGTGACGAGGAAGGGGACGCAGACCGTTTCGCCCGCTGGCGCATCGTAATTGTGGCGGCAGTCGATCGTGCGACCGCGCAAGTCCAGTCTGCCTTCCTGGTTCTGCCCGAGCCCGTAATAATGCTCATCGAGCGGCGCGGAAAAACTTGCGCCGACTTTGAAGGTGTTCTCGCCCGCAACCGTATGCGGTGCCATTTCCCACCCGGTCATGTGCGTGATGCTATGGCCGTCGGCACCGTTGATGGTGATCTCAACCGGCGGAAGCGATGGGGCAAAGTAGCGCTCCATCTGCGTCGGCGCTTTTGGCCAGGGCTGTTGGGCGACCGTCAGGGATAGTGCGGAGGAGGAAAAGATGTCTCCCGTGGCAGCGACGCGATGCGTCCACCCCGTGGCATCCACCGGGGCATTGGGGCCGGGGCCCGGCGCGGCACTGGCAAGGTTGGGATCAAGCGCGATCGTCACCCGAACGATATTGGGCGCATAGGGTTCAATCGCGACGAAGCTGCCATTGCGCTCGACGGTCGCGAGGGGATCTGCTTGCGCGACTGAAATGGTGATGATGGAGACGGCTGCCATGCCCATCCAGCGGGCAAGCGTCTGTGTACGATTCTTCATTGGGGGGATCCTCTTCGCGGGGCGGGAGGGCATCACGGATTGCCCGGCGCATAAGGGAAGCTTTGCGCCTTATACCAAGCGAGATCGTGTGCGGGCGGCGCGGTGCCTGGCGGAAGCGACAGGCCGTTGACCGACATCCAATAAGCGAGGCTGGCATCGCGCCACCACCGCGCCTCGCGCTGCTGGATGTCGAGGAAGGCTGCGGTCTTTGCGAAGCGCTCGCCGTCGATGGCGGGGCGTATGCTCGCCCAGGTTCGGCGCATATCGTCGACATAGGCGACGCCGCGATCGTAGTCGGCGACCATCGCCTGCCAAAGCGGCTTTCCGGACTTCAGGCGATAGGTCCACGGCACTCGGTGAAACCACAGCAGTGTGGCGTCTGGCGTGGTCGCGGGATCCGCCAGCGAGCGGGCGAGGGCCGGCGCATATTGGCTGGTCGCGTTGGTGCCGCCAGGTCCGCGCTCTACGCCAATGCCATCCTTGTCGGCACGGTGGTAATAATAGGGATTCCACTCGGGCCGCTTCAAATCGGAGATCCACGGCCCGGGGCCATAATGGTGGGCGGTCGCCATGAGATGGGCGAGACCCAGCGGGGTCATATAATCGACCACGGCCTCGCGCGACCCGGCCATCATCTTTGTTATCGGCGCGACGATCGCGGGGTCGGGGCCGAAGGTCATCGCCGCCCATTCGCGTGCAACGTCAGCCGACGACGCCTGCGGGTCCCAGGCGAAACGCCCGAAGGCGTACCAATTGCTCTGGTTGAAGGTCGATCCCGACCAGTCGCGCGATCGACCAATATTGGCGACTCCGGCCATGCCCGTCAGCGCGTCGCCCGTTCCCGCGACGACGCGCGCGACGGTGGAGCCGGGGCCATCGGCCAGCGTATCTGACCGCAGGGTTTCTTCGAACAGCGGCCCGAGATAGGCGAGGTGGGTCGCCTGGCCGAGATACTCCTTGGTAATCTGGAATTCGAGCATCAGCGGAGTCCGGGGCATTGCGCCGAACAGCGGATGAAAAGGCTCGCGTGGCTGGAAATCGATCGCGCCGTTTTTGACCTGAACGATCACATTGGGCGCGAATTTACCGTCGAGCGGCTTGAAGTCATCATATGCTTGTTTGGCGCGATCCTCGGCATTTTCCTGCGCATAGACAAAGGCACGCCACATCACGACGCCACCATGCGGGGCGAGGGCAGCCGCCAACATGTTGGCACCGTCGGCATGGCTCCGCTTGTAATCCTGCGGGCCGGGCTGGCCTTCGGAATTGGCCTTCACCAGAAAGCCGCCAAAATCCGGAATGGCGCGATAGAGTTCATCGGCTTTCGCGCGCCACCACGCCGCGACTTGCGGATCGAGCGGGTCTGCGGTCTTCAGACCGCCCAGTTCGATCGGTGCGGAAAACCGGGCGGAGAGGTACACCTTGATGCCGTATGGGCGAAAGACGTCGGCCAACGCCGCTGCCTTGGCGATGTACGGCGCGGTGAGGCTGTCGGCCTTGGCGTTGACGTTGTTGAGCACAGTCCCGTTGATGCCGATTGAGGCATTGGCGCGGGCGTAATCGGTGTAGCGTGGGTCGCGAAAATCGGGGAGCGTCCACCAATCCCATAACGACTGCCCGGCATAGCCGCGTTCGACCGTACCATCGAGATTGTCCCAATGGTCGAGCAAGCGCAGCTTGGTCGCAGGGCTCGACGAGAATGTGGCGGTACGCACGGCATGGCCCGTCTGGGCCCAGCGTAGCAGCGCGAACGCGCCGTATAGCACGCCGCGATCGGTTTTGCCGGTAACGAGCGTCACCCGCCGCCCGCCAAGGGTCACCGGGCGGACCAGATATCCTTCCTCGTTCAACGCTGCGACCGGGAGGGCAAGCGCCGCTACCTCGGGTGTTCGGGCGGTGGCCAGGACGACCGAATCGGCGGGGATGGTGTCCTGCCGTCCCACCTCATGTCCGGACAGCCCCGAAAACCCCCGCTCAAGTTCCTCCGCCGCTACGCGAAGCGTTGGCGATTCCCGCAGCACCGTGATCGCGGAGACGGTTGCGGCCTGGCGTTGCAATTGGGGCAGTGGCCGATAGCGTAGCCAGAGATTGTATCCGTCCTCAGCCTGCGCCGGCCGCGCATAGGCTGCGCAAGCAAGGATAGTCAGCGCGCCCGCGAATCGCCCGATTGCACCGATCATATCCCCGTCTCCTGTTCAGCCGGCTCTCCCGGCTTTTTTCCGCCTTTGCGGATGACGAGTGATAGCGCTAACGCAAAAGGGGCGGGCAGGGCAATGTGCGTTTCCAACAACGCCCGCAATATCCAAGTTTTGCGGGTTGAAACCGCGCCGGTTCACTGGCCGGCCGCCTTTCGCTGATAATAGCCGGCGAGCACATCGAAGGCTGCCTTGCGCTGTCCCGTCTCGGAAATCAGGCCCTTGCGGTTCCAGCCCTGCTGGAAATCGGGATTCTGCCGCCGGGGCGAGCGGAAGTCCTTGAGGATCCATGGCGACATACCGCGCAGGCTGGGCAGCGTATCTGCCATTTTCAGAGTGTAGCGATAATAATCTGCCTGGAACTCCTCGGAGAATTTCTGCCCGTTGACGGGATCGTGAAAGCCCGCGCGCGCGTCGGCACCGAACTCCGAAAACACCAGCGGCTTGTCGAGCGGGACCCGCCACTCGCTGGTCTGCAGGTCGGCCAGGCGATCGGTCGTATACCAGCCGTTATAGGTGTTGATCGCCAGCACATCGAGATCCTTGGCGAGCGGATCGGCGAGCGTCATCACCGGATGGTCGGCGGTTTTGGATCGCTCGACCAGCAGCGCCGCGCTGACCAGCCGCGTATCGTCGAGCCGCCGCACATCGCCGACCAGCGTACGCAGGAAGGCGTTGCGTGCGTCGGTCACCGGGGTTTCGTTGGCGACGCTCCAGATCGCGATGGCGGCGCGGTTGCGATCGCGCAGGACGTTCTCCGCCACCATGGTGCGGGCGCGCGCCAGCGTATCCGGGTTCGACCAGGCGACTTGCCAATAGACCGGCACTTCGCTCCACACGAGCAGCCCCAGCTCATCCGCCAGGCGGAGTGTGCTGTCGCTGTGCGGATAATGGGCAAGACGGACGTAATTGCCGTGCAGACCTTCCTTGATCTCGCTCAGCAACGCGCGTGCGGCGGCCGGGGTCATCGCGCGGGTTGGGTCGGTACCGAGCTCTTCCTCGTGCATCGATATGCCGCGCAGGAAGATGGGTTTGCCGTTGAGCAAGATATCGGCTCCGCGCACGGTGATCGTGCGGAAGCCGATGCGGTCGCGCCAGCGATCCTCGCCCGCATTGATTGCGACGTCGTACAAGCGCGGGCGCTCGGGCGACCAGCGGATGAGGGCGCGGGGCGCGGCCATCGTCGCGCGCCAATTGCCCTGTGCATCGGTCGTGCCGCTGCGATCGAGGCCGAGTTCGGGAATGCGAAGCTGCACCGCCTGATTGGCCGCCGCAGGCCCGTCGAGATGGAGGTCGACCGCCAACTTGCCGTCTCGCGTGAGCCGCACCCAGGCATCGTCGACATAGGTATCGGGCGTCGCGACCAGCCGGACCGGTCGCGTGATGCCGCCGTAATTCTCCCAATCGGTGACCGGAGGCGGCACGGTTGCTTCGGTCGCCTGCGAATCGACGCCGACGGTAATCTGGTTGTCGCCGTCGCGCAGCAGCTTGGTGACGTCGAAAGCGAAGGGGGTGAAGCCGCCCTCATGCCGCCCGACCTGTTGCCCATTCAGATAGACCACCGTCGCATAATTGGCTGCGCCAAAACGCAGGAAATAGCGACCGTGGCGCTGGGTCGGCGCGGGGAAGCTGCGCTGATACCACATCAGCCCCTGATAATGGCGCAGCTCGGGTGCCTCGGTCAGCCAGGAAGAGGGCAGAGTCGTCAACGGCGAACGCGCGAGGTCGAATTCGTAGAGGACGCGGCTGTCGCTCGCCATCGCTTTGCGTACGTCGACGTCGCGCCAGCGCTGCTGCCCGATATCGGGCATCCCGCCGTGGAAGCCGGAAATCCCTGAGCGGAATGGATCGATCGAATAATGCCATGGCCCCGACAGATCGGTGCCGTCGCGCAAATCCCCCGCTACCAGCAGCGGGGTTGGCGAGGGCGGGGCGTCTTGCGCGGCTAAGGGCGCGCCCCACAGCGCCAAGGCTCCGATAACGCCACGTGTCCAGAACGGCCGGTGCATCGTCTCTCTCCCTTAGCGAGCGGGGCGATCCCCACGCTCGAACAATTGCGCAACACCGCGCTCAAGCCCGCGCAATTCGGCCAGGCCGCGCATGCGGCCGAGCAGCGAATAGCCGGGATTGGTCTGCTTCCCGAGATCGTCGAGCATTTGATGGCCGTGGTCGGGCCGCATCGGAATCGATCGGCCGGTGCGCTGCTGCAATCGGTGCACCGCGACCATGACCGATGCCATTTGCGCATCGCCTTCGAGATGCGCGGCCTCGTGGAATGCCTGGTTCGGCTCGCGCTGGACCGATCGCAAATGCAGGAAACCGATCCGATCCCCGAGCCGCTCGACCATCCCCGGCAAATCGTTATCGGCGCGCACGCCGAACGACCCGGTGCACAGGCACAGACCGTTCGACGCATTCGGGACGCGCTCGAACAGGGCGGTGACGTCGGCCTCGGTGCTGACGACACGCGGAAGGCCGAAGATCGGGAAGGGCGGATCGTCGGGATGAACGACAAGCTGCAGGCCCAGCGCATCGGCCACCGGGCAGACTGCCTCCAGAAACGCTACATGGTTGGCGCGCAACTGATCGGCATCGATCGTGTCATACGTTGCGATCGCCTGGCGAAAGGCGTCGACGGTAAAGCTCTCCTCGCTGCCGGGCAGGCCAGCGATGATGGTGCGTTCGAGCGTGCGGCGAGCGTCGTCGTCCATGGCAGCGAAGCGTCGGGCAGCAGCCTCGACCATGCCAGCGCTGTAATCCTGTTCCGCCCCGGGACGTTGCAGCAGATGAAGGTCGAACGCAGCGACCGCTTCCAGCTCGAAGCGCAGCGCGAGCGCGCCGTCGGGCAGCGGCCAAGCCAGATCGGTCCGCGTCCAGTCGAGCAACGGCATGAAATTGTAGGTGACAACACGAATGTCGCAAGCGGCCAGGTTGCGCAGGCTGGCGCAATAGGCGGCGATCATCGCATCCCAGTCGGGGCCGCGCCGCTTGATCTCTTCATGCACGGGCAGACTTTCGACGACGCTCCAGCCGAGCCCGGCGGCTTCGATCATGGCTTTGCGCTCGGCGATCGCCGCCTGTTCCCACACAGCGCCGTTATGCACTTCGTGCAGCGCGGTAACGACTTCACTGGCCCCGGCCTGCCGGATGTCGCGCAGCGTCACGGGGTCGGTCGGCCCGAACCAGCGCATGGTTTGCGTCAGCATCGTGGGCCGCGTCGCAAGGGCAGCGTGATTGGAAGGAAGCGTCTCGATCATTGCGCAGGCTTGGCCTCGAATAGCATGCCCGTGGCACGGCTCGGCTGGAATCCTTTCCACACGGTCGCCGCAGGCGCACCGGGGCTGTAGCCGGTATAGCGTCCGGCTGGCGCGCCGGGCCAGGTGCCCGTATCGGAGTCGACGACGAGCCCGTCGAGATAGGCACCCTTGGCCATATCGTCCTTCACATAGCGGTCGAGAAAGGCGGTGATGAAATGCGTCTCGATCGGCAACAGCCGGTCTTTGCGCCACACCGCGTCCTCGAACCAGTCGAGGTCCCAGAAGCTGTGCCGCATCGCGGGCGGCGCGCCGATCAGGCCAATGCTATGGCCTGCTTCCTTGAAGGTCAGCAGGTAGCGTTGCGCGTTGCTTTCCTGGTCAAACAGCGCCCGCACCGCCGGATAGCCGACGACATGATCTTGCCCGCCGACGATATACAAGGTCGGCGTCGTTATCGCCGCCAGGCCGTCGCCCGACCAGATCGGTGCGTCGCCGAAGCGGTTGGCGGGCGAAAGCGCGACCACCGCTTTCAAGCCGGTGACCTTGAGCTCCGCCGCCTTGGGGCCACCTGCGGCATAAGGTGCCAACACGCCACGCGTCATGTCCGCGAGCGCGGGGTTGAGCGGCGCGCCCGCCGCCGTCAATACGCCGTAACCGCCCATCGAATACCCGATCAGCGCAGTGCGCGCGGCATCGGCGCTGGCGAAAATGCCTTCGCCTGCGCGCGCGCGCCGTTGCGCTTCCCCCGTCACGAAGGCGATGTCGAGCGGACGCCGCGCAATCGGTCCGGCGCGTGCGGCCGCCGTGCGCAGGCTGATCGGCGGATCGCGGAAGGCCGGGGTCACCACCACATAGCCCTTGCTCGCCAGGTTTTCGCCCAGCCAGGACAGTACCTCGGGCGTGTTTCCATAGCCATGCGCGAGGACGACAAGCGGGAAGCGCCCCTTGGCGGCGGTCGACCCGGCAGTGGCGATGCCGGGCACTTCGAACGGAACATCGACCCCCGTTTCACCCGACAGCGCGGTACGGTAGGAGATGCCGTGCCCGGTGGTTGCGGCGGGATACCAGATCTTGAGCGGCACGCGCCGATCGATCCGGCTGGCGTTGGGGGCATCGACCCGCAGGTCCGCTTGATCGGGCTGCACGAATTCGACGTCGGCGACACCAACCGGATAGGCTCCCAGTTTTGACAATTCGGGCGAGTCGATGCCCGGGCGAGCGGCGGGCTTTGGGGCTTCCTGAGCGAAAGCGCCCGCCGTTGTCGCCGCCAGTATGACACTGGCCAGCGTGGTCAACCGGGTCCTGAACCGCATCGTCGTCTCCGTAATTTAAGGACCCTAAAACGCCCTAGGCTGCGCCGTCAGAAATTGACCGACAACCGCACGCCGCCATAGCGACGGAAGTCGCGCGGGAGGAGGGCCTGCGTGGCTTGCTGATTGCCGAAGTTACCGGCCGTGTTGACCAACGAGGCAAAATATTGCTGGTCGAACAGGTTGTTGACGAAGCCGACCACTTCCCAACGATGATCGGCATCGCGCACGCCAAGTCCGACATTGACGATATGGTAGGCCGACTGGAAGGTCTCCGGGTCACGCAGGCCGAAGTTCAGGCTGCTTTGATATTGCCAGTTGAACTGCGCGATTCCGCGAAGTTTGTCGGTCAGCGCGGGCGAATAATCGCCGCTGATCGTAAATTTCCACTCGGGGGCCTGAATCGCGCGGCCACCGGTCAAATTCTGCCGCGCGGGCGATCCCGAGCACCCCTGGGCGAGCGTCTGCATGGGATAGCATTGTGCGATCGCATAGTCGGTATAGTGCGCGTCAAGATAGGTCACGGCACCGCCAAAGGTCACATCGCCACCAAGGCGCGCCGAGCCTTCCAGCTCGATGCCGCGCGTTTTCAGGCCGCCGACATTGGTAAGGCGGTAATTCTGCGTGCCGTCGGCCAGCGTCTCGATCGATTGCGCCTGGAGGTTGGTGTAATCGGTGTCGAACAGTGTGAGGTTGAGCGTCAGCCGCCGATCGAAGAATTGCGTGCGTGCGCCGATCTCGCGATCGCGCGAGCGTTCGGGCTTGATCGGCCCGGCCAGTGCGCGGTTCAGGTTGAAGCCGGTGGTCAGATCGTAGGTCTGGCCTTTGTACCCTGTCGCATAGGTCCCGAACAGCATCAGGTCGGGCGTGAATTCGTAGCGCAGATTGACCTTGTAGGTGCCCGCCGTGTCTTCGGCGTGCCCGCTATAGAACGCGTTGTTCGCCTGCCGATCAAGGAAGGTGTAGCTAACCGCTTCATTCTGGACGCGACCGCCCGCCGTCAGCGTTGCCTTGGGCAGGAATTGCCAGTCGATCTGTGCGAAGCCGGCGATCTGGCGCGACTTGGAGGTCGCCGACCAATTGGCGAGCGAGAAGACGGGGCCGCGCGAGAACGGACGACCGAAACTCAAATTGGCGAAATAGGTGCCGACCGTATAGCGAAACGGCTTGGTGCTGGCCGACTGCAAGCGGATCTCGTTGGTGATCTGCTCGGAATTGAACGCGCCGATCTGATTGTTGTTACCGAACGCCCCCGGCGCCGATGTGTCGTCCTGATCGAGATAGTCGTCGAGGTGGAAGCGGTCATAGGAGGTGACGGTGATCAGGTTGGAATCGCCGAACACGGCAACTTCGGTCCGCAAATATCCGCCGCCGCCCGAATATTTTGTACGCGCGTCGAAATTGTTGCTGACGTCCTGGTTTTTCTCGCTGATCGTCACGCCCGGAAATACCACTGCGGGGGTAAGACCAGCCTGTCCGCGGAACAAAGCATTGGACGCGACGCGGATGAACGGACGGCCGACATCGGTGTTGCCGTTGACATAATTGGCCGAGAGCGTGACCGACGAGGTGTCGGTCGGGGTCCAGCGCAGTTTGCCGCGCAGGTTGATCGATTCACGACCATTGACCCGCTTGCCGTCATAAACGTTGCGGACGTTGCCATCCCAATAATTGTACGCTGCAGACACGACATAGCCGACCGAGTCCGAGATCGGCCCCGAAATGCTGACATTGCCGCCGCGCTCATTGTCGGTTGTCACCACCGCATTGGCGCGCACGTGCAGCGTATCGGTCGGTGCGCGCGTAATGATGTTGATCAGACCGGCCGAGGCCGATTTGCCGTACAGCGTGCTCTGCGGCCCGCGCAGGACTTCGATCCGCTCGACATCGGGCAAATCGGTGAAGGCGCGCGCCTGGAACGCCAGCGGGACTTCGTCGACCAGCACCGCCACGCTCGATTCCACGCCAATGCCGAAGGCGAAGGTGCCGACGCCGCGCAGCGATACGTTTGAATTCTGCGGCTGCTCGGCCGGGCGCACGACCAGCGAAGGCGAGAGTTTTGCGACATCCTGAAAGTTGCGGACCCCCGCGCTGGCGAGCGCGGCCGGGGTGAGCACCGATACGGCGAGTGGAACCCGCTGAATATTTTCCGCGCGCTTGTTCGCAGTGACGATGATGTCGCCTGCAGTGGCGGCTTCGTCGGCGGGGCTGGCGGGCGCGGTCTGCGCCGCTCCGGCGGCTTGCGCCAAGGCCGGGTCGGCCGGGGTTGGTGCCGCCGCGCCGGTTTCGGCGATGGCGGGAGCCGCCGTGGCAATGAGCGAAACCGCCAGGGCTGCGCTGGCAACCGACGTGCGTAGAGTCTGCATATTTCCCCTCCCAAAAAGTGCGCGGCCGTTGCGTGTCGACCGTCGTCGCGACTCTCATACCAAATGGTCTTACCAATTGCAAATGATGGAATGACCTGCAGGAGGATCGGGCCTATCGCGATTGCGCGCGCCCGGCATGTTGAGTAAACCGAAGCGCTCCGTTCTACAGGCGAACATCAAGTGATCAGGCCACTTCGTCCCACTCCGTCGACCCTGCACCCCGGGGGGCGAAAGCTGTATCAGCAGGCGGCGGCCACGATCGCGGCGGCGATCCAACGCGGCGACTATCGGCCCGGCCAGCGCATCCCGTCCGAGCGCGAACTGGCCGAAGAACATAAGGTCAGCCGCCCGACGATTCGCGAGGCGCTGATTGCGCTCGAGGTGACGGGGCTGGTGCGTTCGCGCCATGGCTCGGGTATCTTCGTCGTCGACAATCCGCCCAACGACACGCTTATGCTGAGTCTCGATATCGGCGCGTTCGAGCTGACCGAGGCGCGGCGGCTGTTCGAAGGGGAAACAGCGGCGCTGGCGGCGGTCTCGATCTCCGACGAGGATATCGCACGGCTGGAAACGCTGGTGGCCGACATGGAACGCGAAAATCAGGAACATGTCAGCGGTGAGCACGCCGATCGCGAGTTTCACGTCGTGATCGCGCGCGCGACGCAAAATTCGGCGATCGTTGGCGTCGTCGAATCGCTATGGGACGCGCGCTACAGCTCGCCGCTCTGCGCGCACATGCTCGAACGCGCCCGCAGTGTCGGCGTACAGCCGCGGATCGACGAACATCTCGATATCCTGCAGGCATTGCGGGAGCGCGATCCCGTTGCCGCGCGCGCGGCGATGCGTGACCATCTCGCCCGCGTGATCGAGGGGCTGCTCCAGGCCACCGAAATCGACACGATGGAGCGTACCCGCGCCGAGCTCGAGGTCAAGCGCACCGCACTGGCCAAGCGCGGCGCGGTCTGACCCGCCGCCGTTACGCGTCCCCGACAGTCAGCGAAATACCGCTGCGCCCTGCAATCATCACCGCTTCGCCCGCGCCGCCATTGACGATGAGCGTCCGTTTTTCGCCCGGCGGGAGCAACAGTGTCACGCGGTCGTCGCCCCAGGTGCCGGGGCCATCGCGGCTCAGCGTGAGATCGATCCGTTGGGCATCGGCCTGGCCCTTCATCCGCCAGCGGTCGATCGGCCCGTCGCCGTCGCCGCCATCCTCGACCGCCGACCAGGCGAAGGGGCCCTTGCCGGGCGGGAACAGCCAAATGCCGCGCTTATAGGGCTCGGGCCGCCATCCGCCGGTGGCGAGGTCTACCAGCATCGCCGATCCGGCACGTGCGAGCAGCGGCGGCGGGCCATCCAATGCCGCATCGAGCTCGACGATCACGCCGCCCGCAACGCGGTTGCCGGTCCAGACATCGATCCAGTCCGCGCCAGCGGGCGTACGCACCGTGCGCGTTGTCGCCCCCGGTTCGGCCACCGCTGCGACCAGCAAATCGGGCCCGAGCAGATGATCGTCCCCCTCGGCCCAGGCCGCCGGGTCACCCGGAAAGTTGAGCCAGAGCGGGCGCACCATCGGGTCATACGCCGCGTGATAGCGATGCAAAAGGTCGTAGAGAAACGGCAGCAGCGTCTGCCGCAACGCCATCAATCGCCGGATCGCGGGCAGCGCTTGCGGGTACATCCACGGCTCGTTGACGGTGCGGTCGTCATTCCAGCTATGGATGCTGAAGCGCGGCATCAGCACCCCCGCCTGCACCCAGCGTACCAGCAGTTCGGGCGAGGGGGCGGGGCCCGAAAAGCCGCCGACATCGTGCCCGCTGTTGGACACGCCCGATAGAGCAAGGCCGATCGCCTGGCGCATATTGTAGCGGATCGTCTTCCACTCGGTGCGGTTGTCGCCGGTCCAGGTCTGCGCATAGCGCTGCAGTCCCGCCATCCCGGATCGCGTCACGACATAGGGGCGCTGGCCGGGGCGTGCCTCGATTTGCGCCTGCCGCGACGCGCGCGTCATCAACAAGGGCTGCACCGGACGCATCGCCGCTGCTGCGACGGGGCTGCCGAAGCCGTGGAAGCACGCGCGCCGATCCCACACTTCATATTCGTTATTGTCGTTCCAGGTCGCTTCCATGCCCTGGTCGAGCAGGCTGGTCGTCACCTGTGCGCGCCACCACTGCGCGGCTTCGGGCCGGGTGAAATCGATATAGCTGCCGACTTCGTCCCAAAATTGTGCCTCGACCGGCTGGCCCTCGGCATCGGCCACGAACAGGCCGGCCGCCGCTGCTTCGTCATAGCGCGGGTGGCTGCGCAGAAGGGCGGGCTTGATGTTGGGCACCAGCCGCACACCCGCATCGGCATAGGAGCCAATAAAGGCGGCGGGATCGGGAAATTTGTCGCGGTTCCAGTGGAACACATAGCGCTTGTCGCCGATCGAGGTGTAGCCCGAGGAGAGGTGGAACGAGGTGCAGCCGAGATCGTGCCTGGCGCATTGGTCGAGGAAGCTCGCCATCTGCACTGCGGCATCGGGCGCGTCGGTATAGCTCATCGTCGAGCCCGAATAGCCCAGCGACCAGCGCGGCATCAGCGCGGGGCGGCCGGTCAGCCAGGTGAAGCGGCGCGTCACCGCCAGCGGGTCCGGCCCGGCGATCATCCACAGATCGACATCGCCTGCGTCCGCCACGACATGGCGGTAGAGACCGTGATAATTGTCGAGTTCCCGGCCGAGATCGACCGTTACATCGGCGACACTGTCGTAAAACGTACCGTGGCAGCGGCCATCCCTGTCGGCGACCAGGAGATAGGGAATGGACTTGTAGAGTGGGTCGCTATGCTCGGCATCGAACCCCATCGGATCGACGTTGGTCAGGCGGAAGCGGCGACCCACGCGGTTGGTGTCGCCGGTGCGATCGCCCAGGCCGTAAAAGCGTTCGTCGGGCCGGCGCGCGAGATAATGGTGCGCGCGGCCGTCCCACCAGCCGAAATCATAGGCTTGCGTCGGGCGATCGGCCGCCATTGGCCGCCACGTGTCGCCGTCGCGCTGCTCCCAGCTGCAATGGAGGCCGTGCAGGCGGATGGTGAGGCGAAGGCGGGTGGTCGTAAGCGTCAGCCTATCTTCCGTCGCCACGCAGTCGAAGGCAGGGCACGTAAAACCGCCGACATCCATGCGGTCGCGGCCGGGTTCGGCGATGTCGGCGGCACCGGGGGCGATCGCCCAGCTCGGCGGGCTCGTCACCGTGCCGGTGGCGAGCAGCAACAGGCGCACGATATCATCCTCCAGCACGAACACATGCGCGACGGCACCAGTGTCGGCGGTGAGCGTGATGCGGCCCGGCACGCGCGCGGTCAGCGCGAAGCGGGGCGGGTTGGACAAGGTGGCGTGTCTCATAATGTCGGTTCCGTGGCAGGGACGGGGGGCAGGGTCAGCTTGCGGATGAAGAGGATCAGGACGGCAGCGCCGATCAGATCCAACACCCCCAGCACCGCGAACAGCGGCGCATAGCCGACGGTATCGGCCAACTGGCCGATCATCAGCGAAAAGAGCAGGCCGCCGATCCACCCGGCCTGCCCGATAAAGCCGTTGGCGGTGCCGACCTCGCTCGGCGCGAACACGTCGGCGGACAGCGTGTTGATCAGCCCCGAGATCATCTGATGCGCGAAGCCGCCCACGCAGAACAAGGCGATCGCGGTATAGGGGCTGGCGGCAAGGCCGATACAGCCCGGCGCGATCATCAGCACCGCGCCCAGCGAAATGCCGACGATGCGCGATGGAATCAGCGCAACGCCGCGCTTCATCAGCCACGGTGACAAATAGCCGCCGAGGATGCCGCCAAGGTCCGCTGCGAGAAACGGCAGGAATGCGAACAGCGCGATCTGCTTCAGATCCATGCCGCGTTCGGTGGCAAGGTAGAGCGGGATCCAGAAGCTGAAGGTTTGCCAGGCGGGCTCGGCGAGGAAGCGCGGGATCGCGATCACCCAGAAGCGGGCCGAGCCAAGGATTTCGCGCGGCTTCACGCGCTTGGTGGTGGCGGGCGGGCGGTCGGTGGCGATCATCCTCCGTTCCTCGGGCGTGATCACGGGGTGCGTCTCCGGCGTCCGGTAGAACGCATACCACGCCGCCGCCCAGACGATCCCCACGGCACCGGTAACGATGAACGCCCAGCGCCAGTCGGCCCACAGCGCTACCGCGACCACGACGGGCGGCGCGATCAGCGCCCCGAGCGAGGTTCCTGCGTTGAACCAGCCCACCGCAACCGAACGCTCGCGCGCCGGAAACCATTCGGCAACCGCCTTGATTCCCGACGGAATCGCGGCGGATTCGGCGAGCCCCAGCAAGCCGCGGAACAATGCAAGGCTGATCCAGCCAAAGGCAAAGGCATGCAGCATGTTGGCGAGCGACCACGCGATGCCGAACACAGCAAAGCCCGCGCGCAGCCCGAACCGGTCGATAATCGCACCCGCCACGGGCTGCATTACGGTATAGGCAAGCTGGAACGCGCCGACGACGTAGCTGTATTGCTTGGTCGTCATGTGCAGTGCGCTCTTCAGCTCAGGTGCAAGGACACCGAGCGAATTACGCGCAAGGTAATTGGCCACGGTGCCCGCGCAGATCAGCGCGACGATCCACCAGCGCAGATTTCGTATCCGCATGCCCGTTCCCCTCCTGCGCCGTATGCAGCGTCTGCCCGCCATCCTAGGGACCCACAGTTGGTCTGTCCATATTGGTCGGGCCAATTTGCACGGTTGTGGGTTGCGCATGGCTGTCCGCGCGGGAAGGGAGGGTGGCACGGTCCTTGTTGCAGCCACGACGCTTGGTTTCCTGCCCGTCTCGGCAATCGTCCGAAATTTTGGTGGCCCTACGGGTAGCGTTGTGAAGTTTCAGGCACCATCATTACGTCTCAGCTTCTTGAGCTTGTTGAAAATATTGGAAAACTGTCGAGCCAGTGCATCCCACAATTTTCCGCTAAATCCGGATCAAAGTGTGGGACTCGATCTGGGACTGCATTGCGGAGGTTCCGATGGCGTTGACGACCCTCGAGGTCCAACATGCAGGCCCCGGCAGGCAGGCCGATATGTTTGGCCCCTTCCCCCCTCGTTAGCGACAGCGGAGCGCGATCCTGGGGCAACACGCGAGTGCCGCGATTGGCCAGGACGTTCCTCTCGTCGACGCGCATTCCGACCGCGAATTTGCGCAAGGCCGTTCGCGCGGGCGACGGGCCTGCCTCATGGCGCGTAAGGCCGCGCCGACCTTTGAGAAGGTGACGCGCGACTGCCATGACGCGGGAAGGGGGGCTGGATGGATCCGCGTCACGGTTCCTAAATATTGAGGATCGAACGCCGCGTCTTTCCAGTCTGCTGCCTGCCAACAGAATAAGCGCGCGGCGTTAAAGGGGCTCACCCGAGATCGGGGGCTTAATTTTGGCATCGGCCCCAAGTGCTTTGTATGCGACACCACCAAGCATACCGCCGACGATCGGTGCCAGCCAGAACAGCCAAAGCTGTTGCAGCGCCCAGCCGCCCACGATCAAAGCCGGCCCGGTGCTTCGCGCCGGATTGACCGAGGTGTTGGTGATCGGAATGCTGATCAGGTGGATAAGGGTGAGTGCGAGGCCGATCGCGATCGGCGCGAAGCCCACCGGTGCGCGCGTGTCGGTCGAACCCATGATAACGAGGAGGAAAAAGAAGGTCAGCACCAGTTCTGCCATCAACCCCGCGAAGAGCGAATATCCACCGGGCGAGTGCGCACCGAAGCCGTTTGCGGCAAAGCCGCTCGTCACCGCGTCGAATCCCGGCTTGCCGCTCGCGATCAGATAAAGTGACCCGGCGGCAAGCACGCCCCCGATGAGTTGCGCGGTAATATATAACGGAATGTCTTTCGCCGGGAATCGTCCTCCCGCCCAAAGTCCAACCGTAACCGCCGGATTGAGGTGACATCCCGAGACATGGCCGATCGAATACGCCATCGTCAGCACGGTCAATCCAAACGCCAGCGACACCCCGACGAAGCCAATGCCGAGCGCGGGGAAGCCCGCCGCGAGCACAGCGCTACCGCAGCCGCCGAAGACGAGCCAGAATGTGCCGAGCAGTTCGGCTAGCCCGCGTTGTGTATTGCTCATCATCACGATCCACCCCTGACCTGGGCATGAGGTTCTATAGATCGTTACGAATGCGTAAAGGCAATTCGGTTGGGGGCTCCGTATCTGCGCGATGATAGAGCAAAAGGCCGGAATCGGAACGCTGGCCAGGCACCGCAGATGCCCCGGTTCGGGTCTTGTGCGCAGCCTCACCCGAGATCGCGAATATATTTTAAGCTCGGGCACCAGACCCTGGGAAACCGCAGCTGGTGAAGAATTTACTCGTCGCGCGGCGTCTTGAACTTCAGATTGAGGCGGTCGTCGAAGGTTACGACAATCGGCACTATTAAGCAGCCAGAACACCGTGCCTCCTGCGGCCAGTTATTTCGGCCAATTATTTCGGCAGGGTGTCGGCATGGTAAAATCGCATGAAATGATAAAATGGATAATCAACCATCATACACCCGTGCGAAGGCGTAAAATTGCCAATTAATATCGATCACTAATGTATCCATAACTCCGTTTTTTGCGACACCTTCTGTATACGATGCTAAGACGGCGAAGGTCAAAGGAGTTGCGAAATGATGCGATAAAGGGTATGTGATTCCCTGGCAGCGTTTGCCGCGAGTTGCGTTCAAAACATATGATATTGATCG